>NZ_JBIUAT010000006.1:0-126184 GCF_044547685.1 Acinetobacter sp. NPDC052428 | reverse complement strand
TTGCAGCTGTTAAAGTTGTTTTACCATGGTCAACGTGACCAATTGTGCCCACGTTAACGTGTGGCTTATTACGTTCAAACTTAGCCTTAGCCATGTTAATCTTCCTCGTTTACGTCGAACACAATTCTGAGTAAAACCCAGCTCCGACATATCGTTTAAAAAAACCGAACACCAAATACTTGAAAAGCAGACTAAATAGCCTGCTTTTGGAATTTCTTTGCAACAAAGTTGCTAAACTGTAATCTGGAGCTCTTATCGAGATTTGAACTCGAGACCTCTCCCTTACCAAGGGAGTGCTCTACCACTGAGCTATAAGAGCAAATATTAGTACTTCAATGGAGCGGGAGACGAGGGTCGAACTCGCGACATGTAGCTTGGAAGGCTACCGCTCTACCAACTGAGCTACTCCCGCACGATGTTGGTACAAACCACTTATTGAAGTCTTAAAATTGGTGGTGAGGGAAGGATTCGAACCTTCGAAACTTTCGTAGCGGAGTTACAGTCCGCCCCCTTTGACCGCTCGGGAACCTCACCATTTTTTACACTTACATCAGTGCTGTTCTTTACTTCACACTACCAAACTTCTAAGATGGTGCCGGCACACGGATTCGAACTGTGGACCTACTGATTACAAGTCAGTTGCTCTACCAACTGAGCTATGCCGGCGTTTCTTAGTGTTTCGTACGTTTCGTATCGGAACGGTGTGCAGTTTAGCAAAACTCAGAATCCTTGCAAGTGTTTTTTTCAAAAAAAACGTCAAAAACTCATAAAATCAAACCATTTGATGATAATTCAACCGCTTTGATCACTGCGCGAGCTTTTATTTGGGTTTCATTCCACTCAGATTCAGGATTTGAGTCGGCAACTAACCCTGCTCCAGCCTGAACATAGACCTTATTTTCGCGAATGACACAGGTACGAATCGCAATCGACATGTCCATTTCGCCATGCCAGCCTAAATAACCAACAGCGCCACCGAAAATTCCACGTTTTACCGGCTCAACTTCATCAATAATTTCCATGGCACGGATTTTTGGCGCGCCTGAAAGTGTGCCTGCGGGGAAAGTTGCCTTAAAAACGTCCAGAGCATCGACATCATCACGTACTTCACCCTGCACATTGGAGACAATATGCATCACATGTGAATAACGTTCGATCACCATTTGATCAGTTACCTGCACTTTGCCAATTTTTGCAATGCGTCCCACATCATTACGTCCCAGATCAATCAGCATGACATGTTCGGCAATTTCTTTTTCATCGGATAATAAGTCTTGCTCAAGTGCCAGATCTTCTTCTTTGGTTTTACCACGTGGACGGGTACCTGCAAGCGGTCGTACGGTGGCAATACCATTTTCCAGACGGGACAGAATTTCAGGAGAAGAACCGACAATATGGAATGGCGTGTTGTTTTCCAAGGTCTGGCCTTGCACCAGGAACAAATACGGCGATGGATTGAGATGACGCAGCGCACGATACACCTGTAGCGGATCCCCATCGAAGTCAGAGACCATCCGGTGCCCGGGTACGACCTGCATTACATCGCCAGCACGAATATACTCTTTGACTTTTTCTACCGAGGCAATGAAGTTGTCATGTCCGGTGAGGGACTCGAAATGTGGCGGCGTATGTTTTTCAGCTTTAAGACTGATGGGCGTGGCCAGAATATTTTCTAATTCATTTAATTGTTCATGTGCTTTTTCATAAGCAACTGGATCAGTTGCATCGGCATGTACAATCAAGAATAAAGTATCTTTCAGGTTATCAAAGACAATCACTGTTTTAGACAGCATCATCCAGATATCTGGCAAGCCGACCGGATCCGCTTCCGGCACATTTTTTAATTTCGGTTCGATATAACGCACCGCGTCATAACCAAAGTAACCGACTAATCCACCAGTAAAACTCGGTAGGTCCGGCAATTCTGCCTGGGTTGGCACCTTAAATTGCGCCTGAAAGTCGCGAATATATTGAAATGGGTCCGCACAGTGCTGCTTTTCAATCGAAGCATCTGCGTGCTGTACCGTCAGCTCGCCTGCATTGCAGGAAAATACCGTGGATTCACCTAGTCCAATAATCGAATAGCGTGCCCAGTTCTCACCACCTTCTACAGACTCGAATAAATAAGCCTGCTGATGCTGTTTAAGGCGTGCAAAAATAGAAAGTGGTGTATCGGTATCTGCCAGACGCTGACGATAAACAGGAATGAGATTATAGCCTTGTGCAGCAAGTTGCTGGAATTGTGCTTGAGTGGTCATGCGGTTTTTCTCTTTAAATTAGGGTTACTCAGTATGTAAATAGAATTGAACTGAGCGACGCCATCGAAAAACCTTACAACTATTCATTTTCTTTCCTTAGTACGCGTATTAGGCAAGTAATTCTCTAAGATCATCCACAATCTGCTGCGGCTGACAATCTGCAATATTTTCACCATGATTATAGCCATAGCTGACCACAACACAATCAATCCCGGCGCGGCGTGCGGCTTCAACATCATTGGAAGAATCGCCAATGAGCAAGACCTGTTCTTTGCTCACCTTATAATGTTCGACACAGTGCAACAACTGGCGTGGGTGCGGCTTACGTTCAGTAAAACGGTCGCCACCAATGGTATCGGCAAAATAATGAGCCATATCCAAGGTATCTAAAATGCTGCGGGCAGGAAGTTCAGGCTTATTGGTCACACAAATCAGGGTTTTACCTTGGGCTTTAGCCCAGTCCAGAAATTTCAGGATTCCCGGAAAAGGAACGGTATCGACGCAGGGATCGACATTATAGATATCCAGAAAAGTCGTTAAGAGTTCCTGATGCTGTGCCGGTGTGACTTCACCCACCAGATGCTGGAGTACACTTTCACAGAATATCGACGTGCCCTTACCTACCCAGGTCCGTACCTGCTCTTCAGTCACCAGAGGCAATTGCAGCACATTCAGGCTCATATTCATGGCGCGATACAGATCATGTGCTGAATCCACCAAGGTACCATCCAGATCAAACAAGATCAGTTCACGCTTTTCTAATTGTGCAATAGACATCCCGACCCTCTTTTATAATGTGCGCAGCCACAAAAAAGGCATGCGCTATGCATGCCTTGATTGTAACCAATCATCAGCTTATTTGAACAACAACCAAGCCATAATTGCCAAAATAATCAGCACAATCACTGAAATCAAACCTACAGATACATTTTTCTGGGTTTCTTTTTCCTGTTCTACACGTGATACAGGCTGCTCAACCGGAATTGGGGTAGGCTCTGGTTTTACCGCATTAATGTCCACGCCTTCCGGAATAGGTGCCGGTTTTGGAATACCGACATTGGTTGGCATGCCATCACGGGTTAATTGTACCGTAGCATCACGATGTTTCAGTTCCGGCATTCCCTGATCATTCATTTGCTGTGCAGGTGTAGGCTCAGCGACTTCGACCTGTTCCACGACTTTTTCTGCCGTTGCTTCAATTTCTGCTGGAACCTCGACTGCAGCCACAGGCGCCAGTACTGAAAATTTCAAGCTGGCAAACTGAACAATGTCATCCTGCTTTAATAAGGTTTCCTGCGCAATTTGCACATCATTGACGAAAGTGCCATTCGATGAACCCAAATCCTGAACCCAGAGTGCATCATCCTTCAGTAAAAATGCCGCATGTTTGCGGGAGATTTCCGCAGCCTGTAACACGATATCCGCCGCCTGATGACGCCCCACCAGCATGTCACGGTCAATGCTAATTTCCTGTCCTGTTAAGTCGCCTGTAATTGCGTGTATTTTCCAAGTCATGAAAGTTACTTCTCTGTTCTCTTTGACATTATCATAACATGCTGTCTGCAAATGCGAATGACCTAGCTTTTGGGTCTAAGTGTGGTTGTTGTAACGGTATTTTTACTTTTTTCCACCTGCTGGACGGGTTCTACCACTTGTCGCTGAATTACCGGTTCTATCGCTACCGGCGTGACGACTACATTGGCTGGTTGTGCCTGAACGGGTGCGGTCGGCACAGTTTGATAAGTCGAGTTTTGCAATGGTGTTCTGGATACCGGAATGCGCTGCTGATACACATCTTCAACACTTTCTGGCAGTTTAGCGAAGTTCCCATCTGAATCGAGTGCGAGTTGCAGACTATATAGCTGACTATAGCGTTGCTGGGTCAGTTTACGCACTGCATTTTTATCGCCCACGATAGTTGGATGGATAAAAATCAGCAGGTTACGCTTCTGATAGGATTTACCTTCAGAACGGAATAAACGTCCCAAGCCTGGAATTGCACCCAGACCCGGCACCGCTTGGCGTCCATAACTGGTGTTATCTGAGATCAAACCGCCAAGGACAATGGTTTGTCCATGTTCGGCCAGAATTGAGGTTTTGATCGCTCGCTTGCTGGTGACCAGATCCTGTGCCTGCCCTTTACTGGCCTTGACATCAGAAACTTCCTGTTCCACTTCCAGGCGTACCGTACCATCTTCGCCAATATGCGGGACCACCTTTAAAGTGACCCCGACATCCTTGCGTTCAATGGTGGTATAGGGATTAGCAACTCCAGCAGCACCTGTAGACACTGAGCCTGTCACAAAAGGTACGTTTTCACCCACCACAATATAAGCTTCTTCATTATCCATGGTCACAATCGACGGCGTAGACAACAGGTTGGATTTAGTGGTTTCTTTGAGTGCCTGAATCATCGCACCATACAGACGACGGGAACCATCACTGCCTTCACGATAATCACCGAGTACCAGTGAACTGCCCGCGCCCACGGCACTTGCAGCACCTGCACCACCACCGGTGAGATAACCGGCCGCAATATTTTTCAGACTAGTCCCAAAATTATCGAAGTTCACCAGCCCAATCCCACTGCTAATATCGCCCAAGGCCCATTGCACACCGAGTTGATCCGCATCGGTTCCTTCCACTTCAATAATCGCGGCTTCGATCAGCACCTGTTGACGACGGATATCCAGCTGGTCAATTGCTGATTCAATTTCTCGCATCAGTTGTGGATCCGCTTTCACCACCAGAGAATTTTGCGTGGTATCGGCAATAATACTGACGCCATTACCATTAAAACTGGTAATTCCGCCCTGCTCATTATTCATGCCGGTATTCAGCTGAATGCCTGAAGAGGTGTTACTACTCGAACCGGTAGTCGTATTGTTGTTATTTAAATTACTGCCAGAACTGAGCGAAGACGAGTTTGAGGATGTGCTACCTGAATTTGAATTACTGTTCACCGCCTGCCCGCTCACCAGCCCCTGCAAGATTTCCGCAAGATTTTTGGCACTGGCATATTTCAGACGAAAAACTTTTAAACCGCCCAAACGATCCGCAGCCGGCACATCCAGAGTTTCGATCACTTGACGCACCCGTTTGCGCGTCGTGGGATCACCTTTGATGATAATCCGGTTGGTACGGGTATCTGCAATCACCCGCACCCGCGAACCGCGGACATCTTTAGCTCCGCCAGTGGCAGTCATGGACTCGATCAGTCCAATCATTTCTTCGGCCTGACTGGATTGCAAGCTCACCGCTTCAATATCATTTTGACCGGTGCCATCCAGATTACGAATAATAGTTTCCAGCTGGTAAATATTGCTGGCGCGATCCGACACAATTAAGGCATTCGTCCCGGGCACCGCCGCCAGATGTGCAAACTGCGGCATCAAGGGACGCAATGCAGGAATCAGGTCATTCGGATTGGTATTTTCCAGCCACAACACCCGGGTCACAATCTGGTCACCACTAGCACGGCTTCTGGCATCATAGGGAATGCCTGAGCTTTTGACATTGCTGTCAGGCACCAGCTTGATGGTATTACCCGAAGGAATTGCCACCACACCATTGACATTCAGCACGCCTAAAAACAGGTCATAGACTTCATTTTTATTCAGGGCTTTATTGGAGATGACCGTCACGTTGCCACGTACCCGCGGATCGACTGCAAAGTTTTTGCCGGTAATATCGGCTACTTCATTAATGAATGCAGTTAAGTCAGCATCTCGAAGGTTAATTTTCCAGGTTTGTGCATAACTCGCCGTACTGACCATAGCCATTAACGGTGCGGCCACACAGAATGCCCATGCTGATCGATTATTATTAAATAAAGCCATAAACTTTCGTGTTTCCTAACCCTATGCGTGATGACACATCACTTCAAATCTTGTTGTATGGTCATCACCTGATCACCACGTTTTATTTCGAGTTTGACCTGACCTTCACGTCGGGCCTGTTCCAGTAATTGTGCTTCGGTCTGTCCCTGGCTCAGCGTCTGGCCATTTAAAGACAAAATCCGGTCGCCCGGTCTTAAACCCAGACGATTACGCAGTGCAGCCGGCGTCCGTGAAGTCACTTCATAACTTCCATCTGCTGCACTAACCCCCATATTCTGTAAATACTGGTCCTTGTTTTCCTGCATCTGCTGGATGGCCCGACCAATTTCATTCTGTGGCGAAGGCTGCTCAGGCATACCACTATTAGAAGGCATAGCAGGCATTGAACTTGAAGATGCTGATGTTTCCGGCACAATCGGTTGATTCAAGCCATTTTCCAGACCTTTAAATAAGACTTCCTGAGTAGCACCTGTGGATCGACGCAGAATAACCCGATCCCAATACACCTCAGCCAACTCAAAACCGCTATTGGCCAGCATTTCCCCGACACGGTAACGATCGACCTGATCATTAATTTTCAGTACCGCAGAAGAGTTATAACTTGGACTGGCAACCACCACCCCTTGTAAAATGATATTGGTAGTTTCAATAGCACCCACAGACTGCCCAACTTCCTGAAACAGTGAAAATGCACCGATATTCGGAATTTGTGCCTGTTGCGAACCCAGTTCTACCCGATCCAGCTGCATGGCTTGGGGTGGAGCTATCAGCAACCAGAACAAAGCCGCCAGCTTCCAGCATAGATACAGAATGAGCAGTAACAAAACCACAGGTGCAGCACGATCGATCTGTTTCAGTTCAATATTTTTTAAATCATTCAGAGAAACTGCCATCAGTTCAAGCCTCCCATTAAGGGTTGGCGGGTACTGATCACATAGGTATCTAATCCGGCTTTACCTTCATAAGAAGGCGCATTCATTAAAAAGCGCTGGGTGAGCTGGATATCTAGCATCAGACTCGGATCAAGCTTGATATTCAGCATACGTTGATCGCGACTATCCCGAACATCAACTAACAGCTGTCCGCTTTCATCTGCGAGTTGTCCAGTCATGGCAGGTACATTCATGCGTTCCTGACGCTGGGCAAAGGTATAAATCAGCTCACCACCCACCCATTGCATTTGCCCGGCCACCTGACTAAAGCCCTGATCTTTTTTATATTCAAAATCCAGATCTTTAAACTGAATCGCAGTACTCGGCCATTGCCAGTCTGCAACTTTTTTTAAGGTTTCAGGCGCGACCTGCCCTTCAAGATTTTTGACAATCAAAGATTTATTCAGACCATAAGCCATGATCCCGGAAAGCTGGGTATTGCCACTATGCAAATCCACATGTGCTCCAACTCGCAGCAACAGCAAATCCAGCGGCCGTACTTTCCAGTTCAGACTGCCCCGAAGATTGCCTTTTTTCCAGTCCGCACTTCCCTGCCAGATATTTCCGTTTACATTATGCAAAGTCTGGTTATTTTTATAAAATTTTGAAATTAACCAGGCTGCTGGCACTTGTAATACGACAAAAATAAAAAATGCAACAAGAGCAAGGATCAACCATCTTAAAGTTTTCGGTTTACTGCTCATCCCCACCACGACCAATCGCTCAAGTCCAAATCCCCATTTATAATTTTTCCCTTATACCCACACATTATGCACACTTTTCTGCCAACGCCAATTCATAGATATAAAAAAACCAAGCAGGTATGCTTGGTTTAATGATCATAGACTGTCTGTATGACAGCCTAATGACCAGATCAAATGGCAGCTTAGATCAGGAAATCGTCCAGCTTTGCGCCTTTTTCCAATTCTGCCACCAACCAGCGCGGCTGTTTACCACGGCCAGTCCAGGTATCGTCCGGATTACTTTTGCTACGGTAACGCGGCTCAACCGACTTACGTGACGATTTCTTACGCTTAGATGCACCAAATTCAAGTAACTGTTCAACCGTCATACCAACTTTCTCGGCAACTGCCAGGATTTGCTGATAAGCGTCTTCAATTTCTTGATCTTTTTTTGAAGCAATCAGCGATTCTGCTTCTGCTTGTAAACGTTTTAACTCTTCTACTGATAAATGCGTAATATCTGGCATAATGCTCTCCGAAAAATAATATTATTCATTTTATTAAATAATAGCCCCATCATATTTATATTAAATAAAACATTCAATATAAAACCTTAAAGCAATAACAATAAAGTTTAAAAAAAATTACAAAATAAAATGCTTCATTCATTTTTAAATTTCATGCTGAACGCTTAATTCAAGTGCTTTAATTTTTTCGCGAATATGTTCCGGAATTTCTGTTTTCTGCATGGTCTTTTTATCGACACAGACAATCACTGCTTCTGAAGTAGCCACAATACTTTGCTGTTTTTCACTCCATAATAGATATTGCATTCTAACTGCACTATTACGGATTTCTTCAATACGTGCTGCCACTTTTAAATGATCAGGAAAAACCACGGGTTTTAAATAACGGCACTGATTGGATGCCACTACGGTAGATACCGATTCAGTGAGAATTTCTAATTGGGTTAAATAAGCTAGACGTGCACTTTCGACATAACGGTAATACATGGCATTATTGACATGTCCAAAGGCATCCATATCGCCCCATGCAACTGTTTGTTCATAAATAACTGGATATTGTTTTAATTCTGACATCATTATTCTCAAGTCTTAATTTCTATAAAGTTTACATTCGATTCAAATACTGCATTTAACTGCTGTAGCAAGTCCTCCCGATCTTGTAAGGCAGCTTTAATTCTTAAATAACTCATCCGGATATCATCCGGATATAAGTCGAGCAATTGCTGAGCTTGATCTGTATAGCCTGTAGCTTGCAACACATGCCATTTCGCAAAGCTTAAAATCGGTAATGCCGGATATTTGGCTTCCCAGTGCGAAATCTGTTGTGCAATCGCATCATAATCTGGATTTTGCCGCAATAACTGTTGCTGGAACCACAAATAAAAGACATCCTGATTAAATTGCTGTTCCATTAAATGAATCGCAAGCACTTCATGCTCGGCACTCATTTCTGGCATTCTAAATAATAATTTCAACCATAATAATTTGACCGAATATTCACGATCAAATATCTGAGGTTTTAAATCTAAATAACGTTGCTGTAAATAAAATAAATCGTCCTGTGTGGCTTGGTCATAGGCCAGTAATAATTGTTCCAGCCATGATTTTTTTACTTCTTGGTCTAAATGCCCATATTGAGTCGAGCGTAAATATAACCAGGGAAACTGCATGGCAAATACCCCCCACAATGCGACAAGGTGCTGCTCATAGGCTGTTTTAACCTGTATTAACCAAGGTGATAATTCATGCTGATTTAAAAACTCTAAATGGGTAAGTGCTTGTTCACCTTGCTGTTGTGATAAATAAATTTCAATCCGCTGTAATTCTGCCAATTCAAATGCCATGGGATTGGATTGGTTTAAAGCAGTTAATGCATGAGTATATTGTTGTTGCCCCCAAGATAAACGTGCATCAATAATATGTTTAAGTAAACCCGACTTGGTGAAAGACTGCTGAATAAAATCCCGCTGATCCTGAGCAGCGTTTAATAACCAGATGACTGCCAATTGTTCATAAGGATGTAAGCGGGAAAAACTAAAGACTGTTTCAGTTTTACGCTGTTCACGACTGCGATACTGCTTGATGGCATACCAGATGCAATGCATCAAAAAACTTACACTGACCAAGGATGCGGCCAAAAACCAGAGGGTGGTTTGTAACTGCCACTCGCGCCAATACAGATAGACATAGCCAGCCCCATGTCCATAACTCAGGATACTCAGCACCGCAATGCCAAGTAAGCAGACAAATAAATAGGCCAGCAGAATCTGTTTCATAAGCAATTAGCCCACTAGGGTGCGTGTGTTTAATAATGGAATCGGAGTAATCGGGGTGGCCTTGATTTGATTCAATTGCTGAATCCATTTTTGGCTCTGTGCATCCGGCAATTGCTCCAAGACTTCAATCACGGCATTCAGTGCTTGCTGAAAAGCGACGGATTGGTCTTTTTGCAAGGTATTTTGTGCGATGAGCAAGCGCAACTGGGCCTCTTTCAGTACCAGATGCCGTTGCATCAAGACTGTGCTTGGCTGATCTGCGGATTCAATCTGAACCCAGCGCTGCCAGAAAGAGCGTTGAGTTTCTGGACGCTGACGATATGGTGTCTGAATTTCTTTTTCAATTTCAGTATCCATCTGCACTAAAACTTCTTTTACTTTATTTTGCTGCACTAATCGGCTGTTCACGAATTTTTTCAGCATGTCCTGATCTTTTGCAATTACTTGCTGCAAACTACTGACCAAGGCAGGCGCTAAAATATAATCATCCAGCTCATTGGATAACTGATTTAATTTCTCAATCGCAGTGGCGTATTGTTGCTGTTGCAGTGCAAATTCGATCAGATCCAGATGTTGCTGTACTAAGGCAATATCATTCTGTGTTTCATTAGCTACCGCTTCACTTACTGGCGCTTTTGCTGAAGTAGCCCTAGCACTTTCCTGCTGAGCAGAAATCTGGCGTTTTAAAGCCACGAACTGATCATTAAGCATGGCATTTTGCTGCTGTAACTGATTGATGCTTTGATTGAATTCAGTCTGTGCTGTATTCAGAACATGAAAGTCATAGCTAAGCTTGATGAGCCACGCCATACTCAAGATGAACACTACAATGAATAGTTTCTTCATGCGTTCCCTAATATCAGCCTCATTTTCTGCAAGATCGTGTTTGCGTCTAAATCATCAATTTGTACGAATTGAAAACTTGCCTGATGCTGCTGTTGATATTCCCCAAGAATATTGGCCAAACGTGGCCCCAAAACCAAATAACAGGCTTGCTGTATAAACTCCGCATTCCTCTGCAAGAGTATCAGCCAGTTTAACCAGCTTGCCTCACTGGTGATTAGCACTGCAAAACGCGGCTGTGTCTTAAGCAGCGCCAAATTCTCTGCCAAAATCGTTGCCGTCGTTTTAGGACATTGCCGCCGGTACAAAATAAAGTTTAAAACTTTAATATTGCTGGCACGTAAATGATCCATCATAAATTGACGACCACCTTCTCCGCGCCAGAAAGCCACACCTGAACCAGAAGCCAGTTGCTTCAACACAGGCAATTGCAGCATGCCTTCCGAAGTTTCGACCTCAGGCACATGACTATGAATGCCATAGCTCGCCAGTGCCTGTTCAGTGGCTTTTCCCACTGACACCCAATGCACCTGCGCCAAGGCCGAGAGCTTAATACCCGCCTGTTGTAAATATTGCATGCCAATCTGGGCGGCCGTCGGACTGACCACCACAATAATCTGTGCCTGCTCCAGCTGCTGATACAAAATCGACAGCTCATCGGAATAAGGCATGGCATGCAGTTCGAGCAAGGGCAATTCCAGAACAGACACCTGTGCTGCCTGTAACTGTTGAGTCAAGCCTGCAGCACGATCACTGGGGCGAGTATTAATCAATAACATCAGTGTGAATAGAGTGCTTTCAGCAACTCGCCAGCACCTTGATCAAGCAGGTCTTTTGCCAGCTCTACACCCAATTGCTCCGCAGCTGCCATTTTGCCAGTATGCTGTGCCCGGAGCAAAACTGTTCCATCGACACTGCCCACACGACCTTCGATTGAAATCACACCCTCTTTGAGCGTGGCATAACCAGCAATCGGCACCTGACATCCGCCTTCTAGATAGGCATTAAAGGCACGTTCGGCACGTACACACGCATCTGTATCCGCATGCAGGAGTGGCTGAATCAAGTCCAGCACCGTCTGATCATGAGTACGGCATTCCAGTCCCAATGCCCCTTGACCCACGGCCGGCAGACTGACTTCAGGCGTCAGAGTATGACGAATACGTTCTGCCAGACCCAAGCGTTTTAAACCGGCACTGGCCAGAATAATCGCATCATACTGGCCTGCATCCAGTTTGGACAAGCGTGTGCCGACATTACCGCGTAAATCGATAATGTCCAGATCTGGACGCTGTTTTAAAATCTGGGTTTTACGGCGCAAGCTTGAGGTTCCGACTTTGGCGCCTTGTGGCAATTCTTCAAAACTAGTGTAGGTATTCGACACAAAGGCATCTAAGGGATCTTCACGTTCACAGATCACTGCCAGACTCAGACCTTCGGGCAAGGCCATCGGGACATCTTTCATGGAATGCACAGCCAGATCTGCACGACCATCCAGTAAAGCGGCTTCTAATTCTTTTACAAATAGTCCTTTTCCACCAATTTTGGCCAGTGGCGTATCGAGAATTTTATCGCCCTGTGTAACAAAAGTGACTAACTCGACCTGCAAACCAGCGTGCAAATCTTGTAGCCGCGCACGGATATGTTCCGCTTGCCAAAGTGCAAGTGGACTTTGTCGAGTTGCAATTTTTAGGGTCTTCATAAATTTCAATAACAGTAAATGAGAACAATAGTCTAAACTTAACCTGCTCACTTGAAAATGCAAGTGAATTTATACAAGTTTCAACTGAATGCTCTCATTCATCCCCTGCTAAAGCTTTTGAATCCGATCTCGTAAAAACGGTAAATGTCGCCGACTAACCGCCAAACGATCGTCCAGCTCACGACAACGTACCTGATACTGACCAGAACTCACCACTTCCAGACCATCCAGATAATGCACCGAGATCAAGGCATTACGATGAATCCGGATAAACTGGTTCCCAAACTCCTGCTCTAACTCCTTTAAGGTTTCATCAATCAATACACTGCCGTTTTTATGACGCACAGTGACATATTTCTGATCCGCCAGAAAATAATAGATATTTTCAACTGGCACCAATTCGACACCACGATAGGTCTTTGCCGCAATCTGCTGGCGGCTGATATTGATTTCGTCCATATTTTCTTTTTGTTTTAGTTGGCTCATTTGAGCTTGGGTAAGTTTAGTTAAGTGCTCTAAAACCTGTGCCAATTCCTGTTGCATCACCGGTTTAAGTAAGTAGCCTTCGGCATTTGATTTAAATGCATCCAGCGCATGTTGGTCATAGGCCGTACAAAAGACAATGGCCGGCATTGGATCCAGTTGACGCAAATGTTGCGCACAAGCCAGTCCGTTCATTTCAGGCATTTGAATATCTAATAGGATGACATCGGGTTCGTATTGGTGAGCCAGATCAATCGCTTGACGGCCATGGCTTGCTGTCGCCACCACATCATGCCCCAGTTGAGAGACCAAACGTGATAAACGCTCGACGGCCAAAGGCTCATCATCACAAATTAGGATGTCCATTTCTCCTCCTTACCCAGTTAACATCATCAGATGAATGATAAAGCTAACTGCGATTTCTTTGATTTATTTTTATTTATATTGATATCGCACTACCGTCGTAAACATCCCTTCGCCGGCAAAGGTTTGAAAAGTCACACTAGGTCCATAATAAGCTTGCAGACGCTGTCTGACATTTTCTATTGCAATACCATGTCCCTTTTTTAAAATTTTATTATCCTGTGCATAAGGGTTGGTTATGATGATATTAATTTGATTTTGCAATATTTCAACCAATATGCTTATGGTACTCTTTGTGAGAATTTTTTCAACTCCATGGAAAATACTATTTTCTAGCAAGGGTTGTAAAGTTAATAATGGAATTTGAACTTGTGAGTATAAGTCTTTGTTTTCTAACTTCCATTCCACCTGCAAACGCTCACCTAGACGGATCTGCTCAATCTCCAGATAGCGCTGGCACAGATCAATTTCCTCCTGCAGGTTGACCAGTTTTAATTCCTGAAAACTGGCACGAAATAACCGTGACAAATTCAACAGCATGTGTTCGGCTTTATCCGGATCGATACTGATCAGGCTGATCACACTATTCATGCTGTTAAACAGGAAATGCGGCTGAATCCGTGCCTGCATGGCCTGAATTCTAGCATTCAGCTCGCTATGCTGCTGCTGCTCCCATTGCTCACGCAAATAAAGATAGCGAAAACAGAAAGTTCCCAGCAAAATTCCCAGACTTAAATGGAGTCCGACCCGATCCAGCGCAATCGCCAGGTTTAAATCCTGAAAATTAAAATTCTGTCCAAAATATATCAAGATATTCAGGTTCACCGTAGTGAGCAGTACAATTGCCTGTAACAGCAGAAATCCAGAAATCAAAGCCAGTTTGATTCCCATACGTTGAAAGGCTTGATGGAACAGCTCGACCAGTGCTGCAAAACATAACAGTACCCAGTTGATATACAGCATATATTGCAGCAGGTGCATTCCATTCAAAGCCTGCCAGGATTGCGCTTCTGCAAGCGCCAGAATCATGGCCAGAATATTGCCGCCAGCAAACAGTTCCAGCAAATAGCGTAGATTGCCGATCTGGCTAAAAAAATAGGAATTTTGCGTCTGTTCGTTTATCGATGTAAAAGATTGAGCAGATGTGACTTCGGCAATGGGCTTTGAATTTGTTATACTCTTTTTCGTTCTACTGCTTTTAATCTGATTGAGCCGACATGACCACATCTTCTAATTCCTCTAATCCATCACACGCCCAGACTTCGGGTATGTGGGGCGGTCGTTTCTCTGAAGCGACTGATGCTTTTGTTGCTGAATTTACAGCATCTGTTCAATTTGACCAACGTTTTTATAAACAAGATATTGCAGGCTCGATTGCCCATGCAACCATGCTGGCAAAAGTGGGCGTACTGACCACGCAAGAACGCGATGACATTATTGAAGGTCTGACAGCGATTCAAGCCGATATTGAAGCAGGCAACTTTGAATGGCGCATTGATTTAGAAGATGTCCACATGAACATTGAGTCACGCCTGACTCAACGTATCGGCATTACTGGCAAGAAACTGCATACCGGTCGTAGCCGTAATGACCAGGTGGCTACAGATATCCGTCTTTATGTACGCGATGAAATCGATAGCATCCTGGAATTACTGAAAAAATTACAAAAAGGTATTTTAAGCTTAGCGGCTAAAAACACCGACACCATCATGCCAGGCTTCACCCACTTGCAAACCGCTCAGCCAGTGACTTTTGGTCATCATCTAATGGCTTGGTTTGAAATGCTGGTACGCGATTCAGAACGTCTGATTGATTGCCGTAAGCGTGTCAACCGTATGCCGCTTGGTTCTGCTGCACTTGCAGGTACTACTTATCCAATCGACCGTGCTTATACTGCTGAACTGCTAGGTTTTGAAGCTGTTGCTGAAAACTCGCTGGATGCAGTATCGGATCGTGACTTTGCGATTGAATTTAATGCCGCTGCATCTTTAATTATGATGCATTTATCACGTATGTCTGAAGAACTGATTCTATGGACATCTGCACAGTTCAAATTCGTGAATATTCCAGATCGCTTCTGTACTGGCTCTTCAATCATGCCGCAGAAGAAAAATCCGGATGTGCCTGAACTGGTACGTGGTAAAACCGGCCGTGTCTATGGCGATTTGATGAGCCTGCTGACTTTAATGAAAGGCCAGCCTCTAGCCTATAACAAAGACAATCAGGAAGATAAAGAGCCATTGTTCGATGCGATCGATACAGTTCGTGGTTCACTCATGGCATTTGCCGACATGATTCCTGCACTGGTTCCAAACATTGCTGAAATGCGCGAAGCAGCGCTGCGTGGTTTCTCAACTGCGACTGACCTAGCTGATTACTTGGTGAAAAACGGCGTTGCATTCCGTGATGCGCACGAAATTGTCGGCAAAGCTGTAGCACTGGGTGTTGCAGAGTCGAAAGATTTGTCTGAGCTGACACTTGAGCAACTTCAACAGTTCTCTGACCTGATTCAGGCCGATGTATTTGAAAAAGCGTTAACACTTGAAGCATCTGTGAATGCACGTAACCATATTGGTGGAACTGCACCTGCGCAAGTCGAAGCTGCTATTGCCCGTGCTTATACTCGCTTAGAAAATCTTTACGCTTAACTTTTTTAGCTTAAATTCGGAGTATTGATATGTCTCGACAAGTATTTTGCCGTAAGTATCAACAAGAAATGGAAGGCCTGGACTTTGCACCCTTCCCAGGCCCCAAGGGTCAGGAACTGTTTGACCATGTGTCTAAACAGGCTTGGCAGGAATGGCTCAAACACCAGACTACGCTGATTAATGAAAAGCGTTTAAACGTATTTGAACCGGACGCGAAAAAGTTTCTAGAAGAACAACGTGAAAAGTTCTTTAGCAATGACGAAACTTTGGAAAAAGCTGAAGGGCTAAAGCCTGAGTAAGGATTAGTGGAGCGCTGCTCCACCCGAACGCAAGACAAGCAGCTATGCTGCACGTAGGCTTTAATCTGCAAAGAGTCTCTTTTGAGGCTCTTTTTCATTTCTGAAATTATAAATCTTTCTCCCCAATAGCGCTTTCGAATTTCAAGAACAGAGTAATAGCAGCAAGCTAAGTTATTGATGTCTTGAATTCAGTGTTTTGATTGGGCGGCGGCCGGTATTCTGTACTTTTTAGACAAAAGTCGAAGGATTAAAAAGCATTTTTACCTAGCCTATCCCCCGCCAATAGTCAGCCACTATCCTGCTGAAAAACATTCATATTTGTATCAAAATTATAGATTGTAAATCTTACATACAGACTGATCACAAAACACAACAATCTGCTACAAGAAGTCATATGATTTTGCAAAACGGTCTCTCTATAATGAGCTTTAAGAAGATGAGATATCTTTGAATAACTATAACAATAAGCAACAAATACCCCGATTTCATCCCAGTTCTTCCCCCAAAGGCTGGGTATTTTTTTGCCTGTGATTTATCAAATTTTGATAATTTCGGAGCATAAAAAAAGCCCCTTTCAAGGAGCTTATTTTTTAATTTTGCTTAAGGCTGTTTCAAATAGGGCCAAGCCGCTTTCAGATAAATAAACATCGACCATAAAGTCAGGATGACTGCTGTGTACAATAAGGCATAGGCCAGCATTTCCAGTGGTGGCCAGTTCAGCAAAAACACGGTAATCGCAATCATCTGAAAAGCCGTTTTGTATTTACCCACGGTTGATACTGCAACATTGGTTCGTGCACCCAGTTCTGCCATCCATTCACGTAATGCTGAAACAGTAATTTCACGTGAAATAATCACAATCGCAGCAAAAGCCATCGACATCGAAGGTTGCCATTGCACCAGTACAATCAGTGCAGCCGCCACCATCAATTTATCTGCAACTGGGTCGAGAAAACGTCCAAAAGCAGAGGTCTGATTTAATGTTCGTGCCAGATAGCCATCGAACCAGTCCGTCACCGCAGCCACCACAAAGATCGTGGTTAAAATAATATGCCGCGTCATGTCGGGATTATGGGCATCAAAGCCCATTGCAGGCGGCCAGTAAGCCACCAATAAAAATACCGGAATAAGAGCGATACGCGCCAAGGTCAAGATATTTGGAATATTCAGGATACGACCTGTAGTCATAGACACCGCCAATTGTTCCCCTCATGTACGATGAAAATGCACACTTTTTTAGAGGTTTGATCCATCATTAATAGGCTTCACTTTATACGAATTGACTTGCAGTGTCACTAGGCAAACACCGTCACTGTTTGTCTTGCCATTGCAATCAGGCGATTTTCGGCATCCCAGAGATAGGCTTGCTCCGTCGTATAACCATCCGCAGCATAGTCGGTAAATACTTTATATTTAAACCAATCATGCAATTGATGTTGAACCGGATGCACATAGGTCACTGTCCAGGTCAGACTACTCGCAGGCGCCATGTTTTTAAACATCGGTAACACCCCGGGTGGCCAGATATCAAAGATGGCCATCAAGTCGGCGACCAGAAATTCACGGTTGCAATGCTTTTCGGGATGGAAACGGCACCAGCCGCCAAAGTCCGGACGAGAACTGGCACTACAAGGCAGATTGACATCCGCCCAGGCCACTTCGAAATGATCATAACAGTCTGGCATGCCATAGCCAGCAGGAATCTGCAACAGCTGCTCTGGCGCAGCATAGTCGGGTGCCTGAGCTTGTTGCTGAACCTGAATCTCTGAATCACGGGAAATACCAAAACTGGCAATCAGAATACTTTGCACCGCGTCGTCCTGCCATAAGCGCACTTCAATCGTGGTCACCGACTTGCCCTGCCGCAGGATTTCGGCACTCAGTCGTACTTTGGCTTGCTGAATCGGGCCGACAAAGGTCACACTGCAACTCAGCAAATGCTTGGCCGGATCATTGATGTGAGTGACGGCTTTTTGCATCATCATCGCGGCAGCCAGACCACCATACAGAGTACGACCCTGTAACCATCCCTGTGGAAACTCTACCCATTCCTGTTCGGCAATTTGTGCATAAAGTGCATGCAAAGACATGTTGATCCCTCAGTAAGTCTTGATGCTCAGTATATTCGGCAAAATTCTTCAGGTTGTGAATGTCACGTGACCCAAGCGTCAATGCGCACTTTGGCCCTTGCATTTAAGCCACGCGTCATTCATGCAGCACTTTATAAATCATCCGGGCCATGACTGAACCCAGTCCCGGTACCAGTTGCAGATCTCTTTCTGAGGCTTTCAGTACGCCCTGAATCCCGCCAAAATGGGTCAGCAAATCCCGACGGCGTTTTGGTCCGAGCCCCGGAATCACTTCCAGCACTGATGAACCACGCTTTTTATCGCGTTTGGCACGATGCTTGGTAATCGCGAAGCGGTGTGCTTCATCACGTACCTGCTGAATTAGATGCAGTGCCTTATGATCCTCCGGTAATTGAATTTTACTGCCATCGGTAAAGTGCAGGGTTTCCAGACCAGGCTTACGTCCCTCACCTTTGGACACACCGACCATAAAGGCATCCAGTCCCAGTTCCTGCATGACTTCCATTGCCATGTGCAATTGCCCCTTGCCACCATCAATCAGCAGCAAGTCTGGCAACAGGGCTTTTTTATAACGACGGGTCAGCGCCTGACGCATGGCGGCATAGTCATCACCCGCCTGAATATCATGAATGGAGAACTGGCGATAATCACGCTTGCGCGCGCCGCCACTATCAAAGACCACACAGGATGCCACGGTATCTTCGCCCATGGTATGTGAAATGTCGAAGCACTCGATCCGGTCTACCGGACGGCCGACCACCTGCTCCAGCTGATGAAAACGCTCATTTAATTCTATATGATTGGCCAGCTTGCCCTGAATCGCGTGCTGTACATTCATCTGCGCCAGTTCCAGCCATTCGGCCCGGGTTTCGCGGACTTTGGACTTGATCTGGATTTTCTTGCCAAAATGCTGCGAGAGTGCTGCTTCCAGTTCTTTACGATCAGCCACTTCCAGATTAACAATCAGTTCAGCCGGGATTTCATCGGCCACCTGAAAATAAAAATTGGCAATAAAATCGGCCAGCATCTGCCCCAGGTCATCACTGAGCATATCTGGGAAATAACTTTTTCCACCCAGCATTTTGCCGTTGCGCACATGCATGATCTGCACACAGGTCACCCCGGCCTGATAGGCAATCGACAGGATATCGGCTTCGCCTTTGAGCTTATAGATCGCCTGCTGCGACTGTACGTCTCTTAACAATGCCATCCGGTCACGATAGAACACCGCTTTTTCAAATTCCAGCGCTTCAGCGGCCGCTTCCATTTTTGCGATCAGTTCCTGATTCAGCTCCTTGGTATCGCCCTGCAAAAATCGGATCGAGTTATCGACATCTGCCTTATAGTCTTCTGGAGAAATAAATCCGACACAGGGCGCAGAGCAGCGTTTGATCTGGTATTGCAGACATGGCCGGGTCCGGTTGGCAAAAAAACTGTTTTCACAGGAACGCACATTGAACAGTTTTTGTAGCACCACCAGAGTATCCCGGGCGGTATACGCACTCGGATAAGGTCCAAAAAACTTGCCCACCTGGTGCTTGCCCTTGCCGCGCCCACTGGCTAAACGCGGATAGGGTTTATCTGCCGAAACAAAAATATAGACATAAGATTTGTCATCACGCAGCATGATGTTATAGGGCGGATGATGCAGCTTGATCAGGTTCTGTTCCAGCAACAAGGCTTCAGTTTCAGAACGTACCACCAGGGTCTGGATATCATAAATCCGTGCCACCAAGGCCTGGGTTTTGGGATGATCCAGCGTTTTGACAAAATAGCTGGAGACCCGGTTTTTCAGGTTTTTGGCTTTACCCACATACAATAATTCACCGTCTTTGCCATACATCCGGTAGACCCCGGGCAGGCTGGTCATATTCGCCAGGATTTTTTCAATATGGGGGCGTGCGTTTTCGTTCACCTAAAGCCTATTTTTCACCTACAATCTGCAGATATATGTGATGATTGTTGCGTCATTTTCAAGCAAAAACACAAAATTCCCCTGAAGCTGCCACTTAATCTTAAAGTTCCTGTCGGGTTATCCCCCCAATCTATAATCCTCACGACATAAACTGATTGTTAAAAGCTATAAGTTTCAACCTTTAACTTTGTTATGCTCAAAAAGTCTAGTTTTGAGATGATTCGCATGACCCTGCAGCAATCGGGCATTCATATTGTTCAACCCTCCACCTCCACCCATCACCCGTCTGAACGTGCTCGCCTGATTGGTAAACCGCGTTTTCATTTCGAGCCGAGTAAGGTAATGCAACTGCTACGTGAACGGATTATTGGGCAGGATGCAGCCCTGAATGAAATTGAAAAAATGTTGCATGTGGTCAAGGCAGATTTTTCCAGCCCGGATCGCCCTTTGTCGGTTACCTTGATGCTGGCCCCTACTGGCGTCGGTAAAACTGAAACCGTGCGTCTGATTGCCGAAGCGATCTATGGTCGCCCGGACGCCTTTTGCCGGATTGATATGAATACTCTGGCACAGGAACATTATGCCGCGGCTTTGACCGGCGCACCGCCCGGTTATGTTGGTTCTAAAGAAGGCCACAGCCTGTTTGATGAAACTGCGATTGCCGGCAGCCATACCCGGCCCGGTATCATGCTGTTTGATGAGCTAGAAAAAGCCAGTAACGAAGTGATTCGCGGCTTGATGAACGTGCTGGATACTGGCCGGCTGACCTTGACAGCGGGCACTAAAACTATCGATTTTCGCAACTGCATGATCTTTATGACCAGCAATGTCGGGGCACAGGCGGCGCAGCAATATCTGGACAAACTCAGCTATCTGCCTGAGAAAATGCAGGCGCTGTGTCTGAAGCGCGTTCCCACCCAGCGCATCATTGAAAAAGTCATGCAGCGTAAATTCGACCCTGAATTTCTGAACCGGATTGACCGCAGCCTGCATTATCAGGCGGTACAGCATGATGCCCTGCCACGTCTGGTCGAAATTGAACTGGATAAACTGAACAAGCGCTTGCAACATCAGCAACGCAGCGTGCATTTAAGCGCTTCAGCCAAAGCCTATTTCTATCAGGACCATGATATTCGTTACGGCGCCCGACATTTGGGCCGCAAGATGCGTACCGAACTGGAGCCGATTCTGGCGCTGTATTTTTTAAACCAGCCTGAGCAGTTCAGTCTGCATCTGGACTGTGTCGATGGACAGCTGGTGGTTCTGCCTGAGCAAGCAAAAGCTTAACTAAGGCAGACTCGATATCAGTTTTTATTCGGCTGAAGCACCTGTATAAAAGCAGTTTGATCTTTGGGTGAAACCAATATAAATTTCTGCACGCCCGCATCAGTATAGTCAATCCTCAGACGCTTTAAAGATAAGGCTGGCGCAATGATAGAGTGGTCTGTGGGCTGAATGGATTGGATTTCACTTAACGGAATCTTCCAGCTTAACCACAGGCTTTTTATGGTCAACACCCCATTGTCCATCACATAGCGCGTACTCCACAGCGGCCACCATAAAATGATAATAGTCAGGACATAAACCGCAGTGTGCAGCGGATATTGCTGCATAGTGCCTTTGGCCTGCATGGTCAGCAGTAGTTGCAGCAACAGGCCACTCATACAAATCACAAAAGCCAGCAGCCACCAGTCTTTTTTAGAACGAAATACATGCATCGATATCCCCCATATCTAAGTGCAAGATCATCATAAACAATTCCATAGCAGATGACAGGGATTCAACCCGGCAGGATGGAAATTATTTTAAATCACACATCGACAGGATCGTTCCCATTTTCGATCTCATCAGAAAAGTTCAGTAACTCAAATGATCTAATACACTGTTATTTGTGCTGATTAAATACTATCAGCAAAGACCTGAAAGCCCTGCACTCAGCATACTTCGAGGCTAAAAATGGCAAGTTCAAGGATAGAAATTGACTGAATTGACAAAATTCCGCTAGAAATGCACCTTGAAAATCAGTCACCCTGCTCCATATCTATCAGGCTGATTGATAAAAAATAATGAATTGAAACAAAATCTTTGGTTCATCTTCTTTTAGAGAACTGAAAGGAAAAGTTATAGCGGGGCGGATCAGTCTGGCAGAAATTGATGACCATTGCGTCACGGCTTGATACAACTTGTTATGTTCTTTTTGGATATAGTTATCGTAAGATTAGCGAAGTCAAAAAGTGCGCGGGATATGCGCACTTGCTTCACAACATCAACTTAGAAGTCCTCCAAAATAAAGGAGATCAGGGCATGATCCACGCTGGCAATGCCATTACCGTCCAAATGCTTGAGGACGGGATTGCAGAATTCCGCTTTGACTTACAAGGTGAGTCCGTTAACAAATTCAACCGTGCAACGATTGAAGATTTCAAGGCTGCTATCGAAGCCGTCTCCCATGCCGATATTCAAGGTCTGATTGTGACTTCAGGCAAATCTACATTTATTGTAGGTGCTGATATCACTGAATTCGGCGACAACTTTGCTCAGGGTGAACAAGCGATTGTTGACTGGGCAATGCCAGTACATGAAATTTTTAACAGCTTCGAAGACCTCGACATCCCTAAAGTGGCTGCCATTAATGGCATGGCACTCGGTGGCGGTTTCGAAATGTGCCTGGTGTGTGACTACCGTGTGATGTCAGAACAGGCGCAAGTCGGCCTGCCTGAAATCAAGCTGGGGATCTTCCCGGGCTTCGGTGGTACAGTACGTTTAAGCCGTCTGATCGGTATCGACAACGCGGTAGAATGGATGGCAATGGCCAATCCTAAAAAGCCTGCTGCCGCACTGAAAGACGGCGCAGTCGATGCTGTCGTTCCTGCTGACAAGCTACAAGATGCTGCACTTGATCTGGTGAAACAGGCGATTCATGGCCGTTTAGACTGGAAAACCAAGCGTCAGGAAAAACTTGATCCAGTTAAACTCAGCCCAATCGAACAGATGATGGCGTTTAACTCATCGAAAGGCATGGTTCTGGCAAAAGCTAATCCAGCTCAATACCCTGCACCAAAATTACTGCTTGATTCTCTTCAAGCGGGTGCGAGCCTGCATCGTGATGACGCGCTGAAAGCTGAAGCTGAAGGTTTTGCTAAAGCAGCAGTCACACCACAAGCAGGTGCCTTGATCGGTTTGTTCCTGAATGACCAGATCGTGAAAAAAACCTCGAAGCGCTATGAAAAAGGTGCGCATCCAGTGAACCAGGCGGCTGTTCTAGGCGCAGGTATCATGGGTGGTGGTATTGCTTACCAGGCGGCAAGCAAAGGCACACCGATCATCATGAAAGACATCGGTAACCAGCAACTTGCTTTGGGTATGAAAGAAGCCAATGGTTTACTGACCAAACAAGTTGAACGTAAGAAGATGAAGCCTGCTCAAATGGGTGAAACTCTTGCGCGCATCCGTCCAACTTTAAGCTATGACGAGTTTAAAGAAGTGGACATCGTGATCGAAGCCGTGACTGAAAATCCAAAAGTCAAAGGTATCGTACTGAAAGAAACTGAAGCAAAAGTTCGTGAAAACACGATCATTGCATCTAATACTTCTACGATTTCAATCACGCGTCTGGCTGAAAACCTGGAACGTCCTGAAAACTTCGTCGGTATGCACTTCTTTAACCCGGTACATATGATGCCACTGGTTGAAGTGATTCGCGGTGCGAAGACTTCTGACGAAGCGATTGCAACGACTGTGGTGCTTGCTCAGAAAATGGGTAAAACACCAATCGTGGTCAATGACTGCCCGGGCTTCCTGGTCAACCGCGTACTGTTCCCTTACTTCGGTGCATTTGACCTGTTGCTTAAAGATGGCGCTGACTTCCAGCAAATCGATAAAGTCATGGAAAAATTCGGCTGGCCAATGGGCCCTGCTTACCTGATGGACGTGGTCGGTATCGACACTGGCGTACACGGTGCAGAAGTGATGGCTGAAGGCTTCCCGGATCGTATGAAACCTGATTTCAAAGGTTCGATTCAGGTGATGTACGAAAACAAACGTCTGGGTCAAAAGAACGACGTTGGTTTCTACAAGTATGAACTTGACCGTAAAGGCAAAAAAGCCAAAGTGGTTGATCCAACTGCGTATGAGCTTGTGGCCTCTGTTGCAACTGCGGAAAAACGTGAATTTGACGCTCAGGAAATCATTGATCGCATGATGCTGGCTTTCTGTAACGAAACTGTTCGTTGCCTGGAAGACAACATTGTAGCCACTGCTGCTGAAGCAGATATGGCCATGATTATGGGTGTTGGTTTCCCTCCATTCCGTGGTGGTCCATGCCGTTACATCGATCAAACCGGTGTAGCTGAGTATGTTGCGCTTTGCAATAAGTATACGCACCTTGGTAAAGCTTATGAAGCGCCAGAAATGTTGCGCGAAATGGCTGCTAACAACAAAAAATTCTACGGTTAAGGAGCAACGTGAATGGCTACTTTAAATCCACGTGACGTTGTCATCGTTGATGGCGTACGTTCAGCAATGGGTAAAACCAAAAACGGTATGTTCCGCAATGTACGTGCCGACTCGATGTCTGCTGAGCTTGTCCGTGCCCTATTGGTACGTAACGAATTCGACCCGCATGAAGTTGAAGACGTAATCTGGGGCTGTGTGAACCAGACCCTGGAACAAGGCATGAATATTGCCCGTAATATTGCATTACTGGCAGACCTGCCGAAAACTGTTGCAGGTCAAACCGTAAACCGTCTTTGTGGTTCGTCTATGCAGGCGATCCATACTGCGGCGGCGCAAATTGCAACGAACCAGGGTGATATCTTCATCATCGGTGGTGTTGAGCATATGGGCCATGTGGGTATGATGCACGGCATCGACCTGAACCCGGAAGCATCAAAGCATTATGCCAAGGCATCGAACATGATGGGTTTGACTGCGGAAATGCTGGGTCGCATGAACGGGATTAGCCGTGAAGAACAGGATGCGTTTGGTGTGGAATCACATCGCCGTGCCTGGGCTGCGACTGAAAATGGTCTGTTCCAGAACGAGATTGTGGGCATTGAGGGTCACAACGCTGATGGCTATAAAGTTCTATGTGACATCGATGAAGTAATCCGTCCGGAGGCCAACATCGAATCATTCCGTGCTTTACGTCCCGTGTTCGATCCAAAAGGCGGTACAGTGACTGCAGCGACCTCTTCAGCTTTGTCTGATGGTGCTTCTGCAATGCTGTTGATGTCTGCTGAACGTGCGCAAGCTTTGGGGCTTAAGCCACGTGCCGTAATTCGCTCTATGGCGGTTGCAGGTTGTGATGCGGCGATCATGGGTTATGGCCCGGTTCCGGCAACGCAAAAAGCCTTGAAACGTGCTGGCCTGTCAATTGCTGATATTCAGACTTTTGAATTGAACGAAGCCTTTGCGGCACAAGGTCTGTCTGTGCTTAAAGGCTTAGGCATTTATGACAAGCAAGACATCGTGAACCATAACGGTGGCGCGATTGCGTTGGGTCACCCGCTTGGTTGTTCTGGCGCGCGTATCACGACGACATTGCTAAACGTAATGGAGCAACAAGATACGCAAATCGGTCTTGCGACGATGTGTATCGGCCTAGGTCAAGGTATTGCAACAGTGATCGAACGTGTTTAATTCTTAAATACTTCGACAAAAAGAAAACCCCGCTTTTGCGGGGTTTTTTGTCCCTTAAAATTCCCCAATCTAAATAAAGGTAGATGGCAATATTTCCTACATAGCAACAACGCTATAAACCTACTAAGGAAAAAGAAATGGGAAATTTAGCAATAGACTTTAACCATACAGCTACTCTAGCAAGATCAAATATGCCGACCTCGATTGAGAGTTTAAATTTCAGTAAATTAAAATTTAAATTAACATCAGGTAATGAAGCCACCATGTCAAAACAAGTTTGCGAATTTGCAGAGCAAGAATATAAACGTTTTCTAGCGTTAAAATATTTCTATCCAAAAGAAACGCTAGTACCTAATAAACTTGTTGATGAGTTTTGGCATGCTCACATTTTAGATACTCGAAATTACCACATGGATTGCTTAAAAATTTTTGGAGCTTATCTGTACCACTATCCATATTTTGGAATCAATGATGAAGTAGATCAACAAAATTTAAAAAACACCTTCGAACGTACTAAGGAACTTTATGAGTTGTGGTTTGGTCCATATCCTGATTTTACAATAGAAGCACGCTGTGGAGATGATCATGCCTGCCATGCTCCTTCGAGCTGTGCATGTCGAGTACCAGGTGCTTGTAAATAATTCCAATTAACTGGGCAGATTACTGCCCAGTTGCCTTACATAGTGCTTCAACTGCTGTATCTAATTGTAGATCCAATTTCTTAAAAAATTTTGTATCTGCGTTCTTTTCCCACTGCTTATATTCAAGGAAAAAAATATATTTTTTCAATGCATCTTCTTTCTTAACGGTTAATGACCCTTGCTTTGCTCTTTGAATATCTTTTTTTAACCGCTCATAAAAAGAAGCATCTGTATCAGAAAAAGTATCACTGAAAGCTTTTAAGTTTCCTGCATAAACTTCATTAATCAAGTTTAAAAATTTACCCAAATTCGTATTTAAGTTTAATTGAACTACTTCTGTACTAACTACGTGCATTCTTTTATACCTGCTTCAACCACTTCAGTATCTAATTTACCCCACAATGAATATTTTGTATTTTCAACAACATAAGTAGTAAAACATGTACATGTTTTATCAATACGCTCAGCATCCCACTTTTTCTTCTCTAATGCCAAATTAGCCTTACAATTGAGATCAAACTGCCTAACTTGTGTGCCTGTCCAATTTGTTTGTATTTTGGAATAATTAATTTCAGTTGGTCTGAGAGCATCCTTAATCTGATTTATACTTACGCCACCAGCAATCCCGATCATACCTGCGATAATTAAAGTTTTCAGTAAACCAGGTTTAGGCTTTTCTTTATTAATAAAAATTAATGGATTTTTACAAGTTCCACAATGATAAAGACCTTGTTCACCAATCTCATGAAGCTTATTTACTGTATTACAAGATGAGCAAGTAATATATCCATTTGTTTGAAGTTGACCCACTACAATCTCTAAAATAATTATTTGTTTTAAACAATTATAATTCTTAACTAGATGAAATGTTATTCCTTTGTAATTTCAGTTGAATAATCAACCAATAAAACCATATTTATGAAGCACTTAAATTTTATAAATGTATGATCAAGCCTCTTTTTTCCTATTTCCTTAAAAGGGTATATATGAACATGCTTAAAACAATGATCGCGACTGCAATCGTAGCGACTTCTGCATCTGCAATGGCAACTGAAGCTCAAGTTGCGCCAGCAACTGTTGTAACTAAAACAACCCAAACTGTTGCAAAAGAAACTGCTGCACCTGTACAAGCAAAAGTTGAAGATGCTCAAGCGACTGTTACTGCAACTCAACAAGCGGCTGAAACTAAAGCTGAAGCAGTAAAAACAGAAGCGACGACTCAAGTAGAAACGGCTCAAGCTACAGCAGAACAACACGTTGAAGCTGCGAAAACTGAAGCAGTAGAAACCAAAGACACGGCTGCTGAAAAAGTAGAAGTAAAAGCTGAGAAAAAAGGCTGGTTCTCTTGGTTTAAAAAAGCGGCTTAAGCTTTTTAAAAGCATAAAAAAGATGTCAGCCTGACATCTTTTTTTATTTGTACTAGCTCAAACCTGATCTGACAGTTACCCATTTTTTATTGTGCCTGTCAGGTTAAATTTGAGCTAAATTCTTCTCAGCCCAAATCCGTTTTCCATCAAGTAAAGTTTCAAGTGGTGTACGACCACAGCACATTTTTCCTTGATGAGTCCGTTCAGTATTATAGAATTTCAGCCAATCGTCTAGATCAACTTGTAATTCTTCCAATGAGCTATAAAGCTTCTTCCTAAACGTAATTTGATAGAACTCCTGCAAAATCGTCTTATGGAAACGCTCACAGATACCATTTGTTTGCGGCGAAGCTGCTTTTGTCTTCGTGTGATCAATATCATTAACTGCCAGATACAACTCATAGTCATGTTGTTCTACCTTACCGCAATACTCAGTACCTCTGTCTGTGAGGATGCGAAGCATTGGTAAGTCCTGAGATTGATAGAATGGCAACACACGATCATTGAGTAAATCAGCCGCTGTAATCGGTGTTTTTGTTGTATAGAGCTTGCAATGAACGACCTTGCTATAAGTGTCGATGAATGTTTGTTGATAGATTCGTCCAACACCTTTTAGATTCCCGACATAAAAGGTGTCTTGCGCGCCTAAATAGCCTGGATGAGCTGTTTCGATTTCACCACAAGCAACGTCATCCTCATGCTTACGTTCAAGTGCCGCAATCTGCTGATCATTTAATTCAATACCATCCTGTGCCACTTTAGCCTCAAGTGCTTTTAAACGCTTCTTAAAGTTTTCTAAATCATGACGAAGCCATATAGAGCGAACCCCACTCCCTGAAACGAATACACCCTTCTTGCGTAATTCATTACTAGTACGGTGCTGACCATATGCGGGATATTGAATTGCGAAATCAATAACAGCCTGTTCAGTAGCATCATCTACACGGTTTTTTAAATTTGGTACTCGACGGGATTTATTGATCAGTGCGTCAATATCACCAGACTTCACTAATTCCTGATAGCGATAAAATGTATCTCTTGAAACACCCATCACTTTGCATGCTCTGGATACATTCTGAAGCTCTTCAGCTAAATTAAGCAGACCTACTTTGTGTTTAATGATTTGATTGTTAGTATGCAACATAAGAAAGTTACCTTTGTTTGATTAAGATTTCGACACCTTTATCAAAACGGGTAACTTTCTCTTTTTCAAGAAGAATGTACGATCAAGTCTGAACTAATACATTTATTTTGGATGATTTAATTTATTTTCAGGAATTAAAAGACTTAATCTTATTTAAACCTTTTGCGCTAACATGGTGGCAAAGTGCTGTTTAATCCGCTGGCCCTGCTCATCGACACGATACAGCTCACCGATATCTTCATTGTATTTCACGATATTCCAGCCCTCATAATACCCTCGCAACTCCCCCGGCTGAAAAGCAAATGGAAAATCGGCTTGTGCCGGAATATCTGGCGTATCCATGGCACAAACAATCAGGTTATAGCCACCTGGCACGGTCGCCTGCTGCATCTGTGCAATGAGCGGTGGAATGGTTTTCGCCTCAAGGAACATCATCACTACAGTACAGTAGATAAAGTCATATTGGCCTGCAATGCTGGTATCCGTGTTAAGGTCGCGGCGCTGTACCTGCACATGATCAATCTGCTCGGTCTGCACGATCTGTCTTAAAGTCTGCAAACTGTTCTCGTTAACATCCCAGGCATCGACATTAAAGCCGTTCTGACTCAAATAAAGCGCATTACGCCCTGTACCACAGCCGACATCCAGCGCACGGCCACCTTTTAAATAGGGCATCGCTGCCAGTACTTCAGAATGGGTAGGATTTAACTGATATTTCTTGATGAAGTAATCCACAGGCTGGCAGTAAAAACGCAGCTGGCATTCGACATCTTCACTGGCAGAAACAATTTTGTGCCAGGCCTCAGGCCGAATAAATGGCGGTTGCTGCTCTGGTGTAAACACATGCTCTGATTGCACCGCACCAGATTCTTCCAGCATGGCAAAACGCAGCTCACCTTTTAATACTGTCAGTTTCACCCACGTACCCGCTTTGGTATTGTGTTGATTCTTGAAGCCCTGAGGAATACTCTGCTGGTTCCAGACTGGAAGTTCCTTATAACATCTCAACTGTTGCATAATTTTTTGCCCTCCATATCATCCATGCTCCGCCTGTCATTCTTTTGGCAGCGGTAATAAGTTTCAGCATAGCCTGTTCAAATCGGAATTGGAATCAGCGCCTGTTCGCGCTGTGCCGATGCAACAGCAAGATCAATACCAGTTTTCTATCAAAATAAAAAAGCTGCCTCTATTGAGACAGCTCGGTTGTATATCAATGAGGAATATGGCGATTCGATTAATGCAGCAGTTCCGACTTCAGCCAGCTGATGTATTTGTCCTGATCCATAAAATCCGGTGCGCTCCCCAAATCCAGACTGAAATACTGCTGATTGAACTGAATCACAATCTGTTCGGTATAGTGCCAGTCCTCGATCAGCGTGAAATATTGATTTAAGAACAATCGGTTCTTATCCTCGTTATTCATCCTTTGTAATTTTGGACATTTTTTATTTGCGACAAACTCACCGTACACCTGCTGAATATCAGCAAAAACCTGAATTGTTTGCATGATTCACCTGCTTAAATGTTATGTCGTGATCTGTGCGACCCCTTCAATTTAGCAAGAGAGTTTGAACAGCAGATGACAGTCCTATGGCAATCCTGTCATCTAAGTCAGGCTACAACTTGTTTTCAACTGCTTTCTGGTTGGCAGTCGCCACTCGTTCCATCTGCTTATTCAGATGCAGCATTTCTTTATACAGCGCATTAAACTCTTGCACGGCTTTATCATCATAGAACATAAAGGTATTATTTTTCTTTTGCCATTTATGCTTTTTCAATACTGCAAATAAGGCATCGGCCTTGGCCAGAGTCTGTTTTTCAATTTCAAAAATGACATGTGCATTACTATTTTGCTGACTGTCTTTCAGGGTCAGGCTCAGTTGCTGGCGATAACGGTTTTTAATATCCAGTTGCTGTGCCTTGTCGATCAGCTCGGCATCGCGCTGCTGGATTTTCTGCTGATAGCTGTTCACAATTTGATGGACTTGCTTGAGCATCGCTTCCGTTTCTTTATAGCCTTGTGCCTGATCCTTGGCCAAGCGGTCGATATTCAGAAAATTCTGCCAGTTGGCGGCTTTTAAGTCGCGTAGATACTGATTGCGTTCCTCGGCACTGTCGCGCAATTGCCCCAGCATAAACTCAGCCATGATGGCATAGTCACCATCCAGACGGTCATCCTCAAGTTCAATCTGAATCGGTTTAGACCAGTCCTGTGCCTGCTGCGCAATACTCTCGGTTTTTTCTTCAAGCACAGTTTCATATTCGAGCAGCTCGGCCTGATGTTTTTGCTGGACCGAATTCTGATAAAACAGCCCAATAAAAATTGCCAGTGTCACAGCGGCTACAATCATAAAAACACGCGGCATGTATACGCTCCAGCTCTGTCAGTCAGATCTTGTTGATTTACATCCACTATGCTTATTTTTTAAACACAATTCAAGGCATTTGATTTTTCCAATAATATGTCTAGCTTAGACAGAAATTGCTCCTCTCACAAAGCTACCTGCAAAATCAACAACTACTTGAACACCCATTCTCATTCAAGTTGGACACTTTAATAAACTTATTCAGGAATTAAAGTGTCGCCTTACTTGGACAAGAATCAAAACTAGCCTCCTTCTTTACCTCTCTTTTTACGCATAGATTCACCTTCTAGATTAAAAATATGGGATCGATGAACAATGCGATCTAATAATGCCTCTCCAACCGTTTGGTCTTCAAAATGATTTAGCCATATATTCGTTTCATATTGGCTTGTGATCAGAAATGAACCATTATCGCTGTGTTTATCTATCACACTGATTCAGAGTATCAAATTAAGCATCCAATGCAGTTTGATTGAGATTGCATCATTGTATTTCATTCAAATAAGCAGCTCTAATTCATTCAAACAGCTGATTAACCAAAAAAGTTTTGAAAGATATTACATCGTGGTAGAAGTCAGATATTATAATATTGATAGCTATACTAAAATTAATTTCATTAACTAGTAAAAATAGAATTGTCTTATGGAACAAAAGAGTACTGATTTCGCATCATCCTACTTAATGGCAAATCAAACTTTAGAAGATCAAAATCTAAGTAATCTACAGCACTCTGCTTTTGTAAATTTTTCAGATAACCAAGCACAAATAATTGGTAATAAATTTGGAGGAGCAGGTTACTTTGCTGAAACCCACCATGCAGCCAGTTATAATGTTAATCAATCGAATCAGTCAGGTGACGATGTTGCGAACTTAGTCAATAGTCGTGAGTTTGGTTCAGTCGATATTCAAACTACTTCGGGTATGGCATTTAATCCTAAATACTTTTCTACGCCTGAACAAAGCTATGCCGCTGGAGCAGAATTATTTACTGATGAATCCGGTACACTAGTCGCAAAATATGCTGGTCAGCAGATTATTGTACCAAGTGATCAGTTAGTCCAAGTCCAACAAATACATCAAACTCAAATTGATCAAGCCCAAGTCAATGGACAAATTGAACAAGTCAATGCGTTAAATCAGATTACCTTTACAGATCGTATCACTGATACCAATGGTGTTAGCTCAACGCCTCTTAGCTATACCGAAGCACAACAGGGAACAAGTGAGTTTCGTCAGGGTATGATGCCAGAATACGCTCAACAAAGTTCTACTATAGACCATACCGTAGATTTTATGGGTAATGCCTTGATGGCAACTGCTTTTGTCAGTGTATTTGAGCTTGCTCCTGCGATTACTCGTACTTTAAAACAAGTAGGTTCTGGCGAATTACAGTTAAATAATGCAGGGGCAACTTTACTTAAGGATTTAAAAAGTAATCAAACATTAACACATATTCAACAAGGGGCAGGAAAAGCCGTCACCGCAGGTGGGTTAACTTTTGTGACTCATATTGATGCAGGTTTATCAGCTTTTATCGTAACCTTTACATGGGATGTGAAACAAATTTATCAGCGTTATCAAAATGGTGACATTAATCGTGAAACCATGATGTCCGCAATTAAACAAGCGGGTTTAAATCGTGGGATTTTGACTTTAGTTACTGTGGCGGCGGTATCAGTTGCAGGAACAGTCGGCATTTTAGTCCCGATTTTGGCACAATGGCTAGTAAGTAATGTTAGAGAGCGTCAGCAGTTTGAGCATGGTTTAAAAGATATTGTAAATGGATGGATGCGTAGCGTAAATGAAACAGCACAAATCACCGCACGGCAATGGCAAATTGCTTATTCAGGACATCAACTTGCAATTACACATCAGCAAGAACAACAAGGGAAAAATATGAATCATCAACAACAATTAAATCATGATATTCATGATTTTAATCACACTATTCAAAATGATGATTTTACCCAAGAAATAAAAACCATTGCTACAAATTATGAACCATTGGCACTGGATTATTTACAGGCACAAAATCTATTGATTGCTGAACAGGCAAAAAGTCACCCTGAATTACAGGACTGTATAGAACGCTTTTTGATTGAGAATCAGAATAATCGAATGGTGATTGAAAATGCCGCTTTAGATGCGATGCAATTATTGCAGTATGACAATCAAAAGGTCACTCCTTTATCATTTTTGGATAAATTAAAATTAAAAGTATTTTCACAAGATGTTCTCGAGTACCAAGCCAATGAACCGATTAGAACATTATTTACTGCTCAACTAGCTGCTTTACGCATGCTAAAAGGGTTACAAAGTGAACAACGTCTATCAGTTGAATTTATAGCATTTATTCAATCTCAATTACATGGGATTACAGACAAGCTTCTACAGCAAGAACAAACTCGTTTAAACGATCTTGAACAAGTTTATCAATCAATGTCTTTGGCTTATACCTCACTTAGACAGCGTATTATCCAACATGAAGCTCGCATTGAACGCCTAGAAAAACATGAAAAATTACAAGATTGGTTGCAGCTTTCTCATATCCAAAAAATTCAGGGACTAAGCTATAAACAAATGCCTGAATCCTTGCGTTTATGCACTGCAATCAATGAATTTATTCATAAAACCGAAGGTGTTTGGGGGGGGAAAGATTTAGAATTTTTACAGGCTTTTTTAAATCAAGTCGGTTTGGAAGATATCGACCCTCAAGACTTTATACAAGATCTCTATATGCAATCGAACTTAAAAAATAGATTGTTCCACCAATTAAAAAAAATCAATCAGAAAGATTCTTTTGCAACGGCACAACAGCCCTCAGTTTTATTATTTGATGAATTATATTCCAACAGTATTCATGATTTTAGTCTTGAGCAAATTGTTAACTTAGACAATCTCTCCCTCTTTACGACAGGTAAGCAAAGTTCTGCATGGGATCTAGCTTTACTTATATTATGGCATTTAAAAACAGCAGGAATTACCCCCTATAGACTAACCTCAATCGATAAACAAAAACAGAATTGGTTAGCTGCTTTGGGACAGCTGCAACAGTTAATAGATGAACGCATCTTATCATCAGCTTTACAACCACAAATCAATCAGGTGAAAGCTAATATTTTAACCTTTAAATTATCTGTACCTTTGATTGGGAAATTTAGTGTCGGAAAATCTACTTTGCTCAATACATGGCTAGAGCAGAATATCCAGCTTACTGATTTAGGGGCATGCACTTCGTATCCGACAGAGTTTCACTATAGTGAATATGATAAACAAAAGGTAGTTGTGGTCACCGAGCAAGACAATATAAACAATACTCACCGAGAAGAATACACCCTAGATATTTATCAGCAGTTGCTATGTAACGGCACTTTAGAACAACAAAATATTTTATGGGTCGAAATTCATTTACATAATGCTGCTTTAGCTAGACATCCAGATTTAGTTATTGTGGACACCCCTGGGCTTGAATCAAATGTTGGCTCACATGAAGAAGCTCTAATCCGTTACTCAGGCACAGCCAATAGTAGTTTTATTTTATGTGTTGCTCGTACTCATTTGGGCGAAGCTGAACGCCAATTCGTATTACGCCAATATACGATGGGGAAACCAGTTTCTTTACTCGTTTGTCAGGAAGATTTAATCAGTAGCCAAGAACGGTTAGCAGTTCGACAAGCTATTGCGCAACAGTCAGCGATTGATGAAGAATATTCACTAGTTCGTGGCTGTTCCGCCCATGAAAATGATTTAAAAGGTTTAGTTGATTTATTCAATCATATTGAGGAACAAAAAGAAGAGCTATTTGAGCAAAGTTTAAAACATCAAGTTCAAACTTTAATTTTTTTAGCAAAACAGAATCTGGAACAACAATTAGCTACAGATACATCAAGAGAAACTTTATACCAACAAAAACAAGCTATACATGACTCACAACAACGAGTGAGAGAAGAGTATGAACGAGAAAAAGTAGTGTTATTACGTTTAGTTGAAAGTCATATCCGTACCGAGGTGATCAGCACTATAGATACTATGTTGAATGCACGTAAACCACACTATTATAGTGTTGCACAAAGTGGAGAAAGCACATTACAAGCTTTAATTCAGGCAGATGTACAAAATACCTTTCAACTGGCGACTGAGCAATCTTTATATCCGGTAATAGAGCGCTCTGCAAAAAAGCTCAATGCGGCTATCCTAATTCATCACAATACTTCCCTTGTATCTTATCTGCCGAATATACATGCAACGGATGAAAGTAATGCTAACACTGCAATGGTTGTCGGTGGTGCAACTGGTATTGTTGCATCTATGGCATTGGGATTGACATTACCTTTCTTAATCATTCCTGGAATTTTTGGTGGTATGTTCTTTGCAGAAAAACGTAAGCAAGAGCAATTACGTTTTGAGATCGATAATGTTATTGCCAATGTGTTAAATAACCTAGATCAACAAGTGGCTATACAGTTACGAGAGATTGCAGAAAATCATATTGAGACAATCTATCAAACACTTCAAGAGCGGTTACAGGCAGAGTCAGACAATATCATTAAAATTGAACAACAGCTTCAGAGAGATAAGGATGATCGTAATAAACTAAAACTGAGAGTTAACCAAGTCTGTGACTCCTTAAATACTTTGCTGAGTATAGAAAGATAGCAGGTAATAAGTATTTAAATTAATGTTTAACTTCTTGATTCATAGAGTTCATTATCAATTTAAATTCTCTATGAATCAAGAAAAATAAAGAATCATCTTTCAATTCTAAATAGTTTTTCCTCTGCTAGATCAATATTGTGACTTAGTGCTATTTTATACCAATATTTAGCCTCATCTATTCTATTGTCATAGTAAACCATATCACCAATATTAATTGCATAATTATAATCTTTTGTTAAACGAAATAATTTCTTATAAAGAAGAGTCGCCTCATAGTAACTTTTATTTTCTTCATGGAAATTTGCAAGTTTTTTAATATAAGAAATATCCTCATTATCATTTTTAGGATGCTGTTTTATCCAATATAATGCCTTTGTGCTATTATTTTTCAAATAAAAGTTTATTAAAAAATCTATAGATTCAATATTTCCAAGATGTGCAGATTTCTTATACCAAAGAAGCGCATTACTAATATCTTTTAAAGAATAATATGACTTTGCTATATCAATAATATATTGGGCATACTGTTCATTTACTGGCTTTTTATATAAATCAAAAGCTTTTTTCTCATTACCTTTTATTTCATAATAAGAAGCTAAATTAATTTGTGCGAAAATATCACCTTTTTCTTCAGCCTTAATTAACCATACAATTTTATTATCAACATCATTATTATATTTTTTTATATTTTCATAAATCTCATTATTTCTCTCATCCCGAACTAACTTTTGATACCAGAAAATTACATTTTTATATTGATTTTTTTTCTTATCAATAGAAATTAATGATTTGATCGCTTCTTTATTATCTTGATTAGCTAATTTAATATGCAAAGTTATGGCTTGTTCAAGCAGATTGCTATCATTTTTAGCTTCATATATTTTTGCTAAAGCAAACATCGCTTCAGAATTATCCATGTCAACTAATTTTTGATACCAATATATTGCTTTATCCATAGATAAGCTATCTGCTTTCAGTTCATAATATTTACCTAAAGCCAACATTGCATCAATATTGCCTTGATAAGCTGATTTTTCATACCAATATTCTTGGAAAGTAGTGTATTTACCAAGATTATATTGAACTTTTTGATTTGAAAAAGATACAGTAAAAATATATGTATAGGACTTACGCACTGTTATTTATAGACTCTCTGTGGTAGCAGATGATTTTTATCGAGAATAAAGTCATCAATAAAGTTCTTGATAATTGGTCTAAATAATTTCTTCTGCCAACGATATACATTTTCAAAGATCCGCTCAAACTGGTTCTTTTGTATCTCAACATAGGCCATCAAGGCTGAGAAAATATGATTCAAAATCAGCTTGGATCGTCTTACTTGAAACTTTTCAATATGACAAACCTGTTTAATTACTCGATGATATTGTTCTATTTTCCAATGACTTGAATGTAATTCATAAAAACCATCAAAGGACAATAAATCATCTTCATCTTGATGCACAATATAAAATCTCTGCTGTTCTTTTAACTGAGTCTTAAATAATTGTACAAAGCCAACATCTTTGAGCCAGACCACTTGACCCTGATGAAAATTCGGCAATAAACGGAGTTGAAACCATTGTCCTTTTTCAGGGGAAACCTTACGGTTACTGTCGACACCAAACATAAATCGAATACCATGTTTTCTTATGGTTTTTAGATTTTCAGTCGATGAATACCAACTATCACCTGTAATAAATTGAATCTTTGCACCCCAATTGAGTACTTCACTTAACATCTCCATAAAGTAATCATTCTTGGTTTTACTTTCTGACTTATCATAAATTCGAAAATTAATTGGAATATTTTTGCCATGTTGATCTGTCGCATACAAGGTAATGAGATTAATACCCTTGACGGATCGGTGGTGTTTACCTGACCAAAAATAGCTAACTAAGTCCATATGTTGACTATATGGCTTATCTAAAACAGTATCATCAATACTGACTATAAGTTTATTATTATCAATGTGTTGAATTGCTTCTTGATATAGATCGTGAGCTGTGTAGTCTTCACGCTCCAAAAAGCGATTTACACTGTCATGCGAGATATTATAAGTCTCGGCAAGTTGTGTGCAGCTAATAGAGTTTGGTTCTGTCATGAGAAAGCCCATATAAATGGGTAATGTACAAGTTGCTGTAGAAGCATGTTTAGTTCGTCTGATCACAGATACGTTATAAAGTAGTTTGAGACTTTTTTAAATCCGTCAATGCGTAAGTCCTACTTTCTTTAAAGAAATGTACGATGCAGATGATCTGCCTCTCTTATTAGTAAAGTGACGGATACTGTCATTGAACAAGTGACAGAATGGCAAAATAGAACACTCGATAGTCTTTAGCCTTTCAAACACTGGATGTCGTGATAATTGCTGAGTCCCCCGAAATGGATGATTCTTATATTCAGGCATCACCGGAAACTCTGCATTCCTCACTCTCAATTCAAAGCTCAATGCATCAAACCAGTCTTTATCAAAGCTTTCGTCATGAAGTTTGACCAGCTCGTTTGCCTCTACCGGGTACGTCACCCAGAGCTTAAGAATAAATCTCCCCATAAAACTTACTCTGCCCCACGTTTGATTTTTCTTTTGGCCTCCTCAAGACACTTTTTAAGCTCGTCGCCCTTAAGCACATCGTGGGGTTTAAGCTCAACGCCATCACCATAATCAGCAAGAATCTTCTTCTCGACAATCGTTGGCTTCTTCCAAATCGCCTGATGCTTGCCTTTTTCAACGTACTCTTTGACTACGTCAATGTAATTATCTTTAAATGCCTGATATGCTAGATTACAGGCTCTTTCAACATCCTTTGAAGACTGAATTGCACAAAACATTTCAGAACAGCGATCATACGCTTCTTTTTCAGCATTAGTAATTGGATGGTTTTTATTATTAAACCACTTGATTACATTCGATAAGGCAGCATGTTGCCGTTTGAATGAATCAGCAGCTCTTTGCTGTTCAGTGTGAAATCCGGTGATACCAAGACACCATTTGCGGAACATTGCTGGATCTGGACAAAAACCGCTATCACGAACCGTATTCAATCCAGTTAAGATCTGTTCACGAGTCAGACCCCTAATGCAGATTTTTATCGCTTGATTGATCGCCTCTAGAGGAATACCGTCAAAAGTCTTTTCAAAGGAACGTGGTACAATTGCTTTTAGGATTCCAACAAGATTAGCCGATTTAATTGATTGAATAGAATGTTGTGGATTAGAAACCATAGCTGTCATCAGCTTGCTCCTCGTTTGCGATCAACTGTTGAATCTCATCCCAGCGAGACGACTTTTGATTTTTTTGTGTAAATTTGAATAGCGGCTTAGGCTCAAACAGACCTTGATAGTTACCAGTGATTGATGTTTTTAAAGCCTGATTATTTCTCTCAAATCCCCACTTTTGGAAATCTTTATAGATCGTATTCAGGGCATTTTTGGTCAGTTTTGTTTTTGCTATTTGAGAACGAAATGAAACGTACTGCTCCCAGAGAGCAGAATCACAGAGGTTTTTGAATGTTTCAGATGTCAGCTTCATGACTTCGTCATAAGGTAGCTTTCGTGCTTTGTCTTTGCGTTCTTTTTCAGCTTGCGCTTTTTGTTGTTTTACAAAGATTAAATAAGCATAGAAATTAGCTTTCAACGGATTTTTGACGCGAAGCGACTTAATTAATAATTCTATAGATATAGTTCTATAAATTAATTCTATTGTGTCTTCAGTTTTGGAAGTGCTAGCGCTTTCATTTTGGAAGTAGTGGCGCTTCACTTTTGAAAGCGCTTCACTTTTGGAAGTAGTGCTTTCATTTTGGAAGTGCTCAACTAGTGAAACCTCATTAATCTGGTATTCATTACCCTTTCTATTTTTTTCACTAACAACCGAAATCACACCTAAATCTAGTAACTCCTTAAGACCTCTTCTGACTGTAGCTGTTCCCATTTTCTTAGAACCAGGCAGCTTTCCGCCTTGTAATTGTGAATAGCTTACGTGGTCAGTGACCTTGTCTTGAAAGCCGTTAATACGATCTTCAAGCTCCGCATAGATATTTCTTGCAGCGTCGGTTAAAAAAGGTCGTACCTCATACCGGTATAGCCGGCTGGACATGACATAGCCTTTTTCGAACTTATCGGCCATTTTTTTACCTTTGTTGAATGAGACAATATTATCCTCATCCTTTTTGAGTGCTGTCATACTGCACCTCTAAAACTAATAGATGTGCCTGAATCTAGCAGCACTTGAAAAAAATCTTTGTTGTAGGTTAAAAAAATATAAAAATAATCAATATGAGTTTAAATATTAATCAAACCTTATATTTCATCCCGTTCATATTTTTAATTTTGGCTATCTTTTCATTGTCGGCAATATATTCAGTACATCATACAAATACGCATACCAATCTAGCCATTCAGTTTTGTTTATTGAATCTAAGTCGTAATGTCGGCAGCTGCTGACCACGGCGCGATTCTGCAAATAGCCTGTTCTTGCATCACATTAAAAAAACCGCAACTTAGGCGGTTATTATTGATTTTTTCATAAAGGTAAAACTACAACCAGCTCTAAGAACCTATCCAGAATATTTTCTATGCAAAAGTAACCTTAAAAAGGCTAAATTAACGAATTGTAGGCTCGTATTTAGGTGCTTTTCACAGTTTTTCCAAAGTCTTCTGCATTTTTCCAACCAAGCAAATGATCTTTCAACAACCCAGCGTTGAGGAATGACTGCAAATTTATGTAATTCACTTCGTTTAGCAACTTCAACTCGAGCTCCAATTAAATTCTTAACAGCCAAAGAAAAGGGTTCGCCTGTATAACCACCATCAACAAGTACAACCTCTACATTTTGTAAAGTATCTCTATGTATAGTTATGGCATCTAATGCACCTTCTCGACTAATGTCGCTGGGATATGGTTTTCTCATGGGGGAAATTTAACAAATTATTTTTTCAATTGCGAAAAAAGAATGAAATTAATACTGGATAGATTCTAAGACGAGAGGAAAAAACTAAAAACAAGGAAGTGTAAAGAATTAAGCCAAGTTTAACTTGGCTTAATTTTAGGATCATGCTCTAAGTAAAAAACCTTATGTAGTTAAAATGCCCAGACCATTTTTAACGTGGTGGAATGCCCTTCAGGACGATGCTCCACTTCAGTTTCTTTCAGGAACTTGGCTTCCAAAGACCAGTTATCACGTTTGTATTGGATGGCAGGACCAACTGCCAATACCTGACCTTTTCTGCCAATGCCTTCGCTATTCAATTCATCTTCAGTGGTCTGTTTAAAAGCATAGCCTTCTAGGGCCAGCTTCAGCTGATCATTCAACTGATAACCGACGCTATAATCCCCTGCAAAATACTCACCCGATTGATAATTCGTGTCGTCATTCTCTGTATTAAAGCTATAAGACAGTTTAGTTGAAAACTCCCAACCTTGCGGCTGCAAATACGAGTAGGCAAAAATTGGACGAATGGTGTGATAGTTTTTGCCTAAATTGGCCACCACAGGACGGTCTGGGCGCGCATCATCATAATCACCTGTCGCCAACACACCTTCCAAAGCCGCAATACTGTGATGATTACCTTTATGCCATCCCAGCATTGCACCAATAATCAGATCTCCCAAACCACTGTTAGAATCTGACATACTTGCCGCATTTAAACGCAAATCAACTAGAGGCTGTGCCGCATACAGTCCCAACTGTCCGCCTGCAACTTGTTGCGGAGTCATCCATACCAAACGTGGAATAAAAGCATTGACATCGACATGGAAATTATCCGGACCATTTTTAAATTCGCTGGCGTGATAATTTTGATAATAACTGAGCAAGTACACACCTGGCGGTGGTAGCGCCCCTGCTGCAATCCCTTCTGCACCAAGTGCGAAAGAATCTAAACCGTTTTCTGTTGCACAAACATGTGTCGCCAAGCCACTTAACAGCATGAGTAACCATATTTTTTTATTCATAGAACATCCTATTCAATAGAAATTTTAATGCAGTCGGTTCGCTCTGCTTGAGTCATTCATGCACTCGCGACAGACTTCTGGGAATAGCATCACTAATTGAATTGATGATGCTATAAAGACAAAAAGAAATTAGATAACAAGTGAGCTCCGGTATTTAAGCACTGGCGCGACGGCGTTCCACCTCAGTTGAAGGGGCATTATCTACATCTTTCACCAATTCAAAATTAAAGGTGATGTTTTTATACGGCTTATCTAAACCACGACGTTGAATTTCTGCAGCATCGTTTACATCCACTGCGGTTGCCACCAAACCTTCACGGGTGGCAAAAGCAAAGTCATCCCACAGGTATTGATCACCTTCAATATTAAATTGCGTGGTCAATTTACGGAAACCTGGTGCAGAAACGAAGTAATGAACGTGCGATGGGCGGTTACCATGACGTCCAAGCTTATTCAATAAAGCTTGAGTCGTACCATCTGGTGGGCAGCCATAGCCAACTGGGATAGTAGTTTGAGCCACATATTTACCCGCTACATCACTGAAAATGGTACGGCGTAAGTTAAAGTCAGACTGTGTTTTATCAAAGAATGAATAATTGCCTAGGCCATTGGCATGCCACACCTCAACTTTGGCATTTTCAATGATGTTGCCATCGGTATCCGTCACGGTACCTTCAATAATTAAGGTATCTAAATGATCTGATTCTGAACCATCATCCATACGGGCAAAACCGACTGATTCAGGTGCACCTGCCACATAAAGTGGTCCTTCAATGGTACGTGGTGTACCACCACTCACACCTGCTTTGGCATCGGCTTCATCGGCACGTAAATCTAGGTAATGCTCTAGACCTAAACCCGCAGCCAATAAGCCCAATTCATTGGCTTTGCCTGCATCAGTAATATATTCCAGACCTTTCCACACTTCTGAAGGTTGAATGTCCAGATCTTCAATGATTTGGAACAACTCTGCGACGATACGTACCACAATCTGCTGTACACGCTGATCCACCGGTCGCGTAGCAGTGTCGACATTCATTTTCTTCACCAAAGCATCAATTTGTTGACGGTCCATGTAACTCTCCTTGGCTATTCTTAGCGCTGCTAGGTTTAGTATTGCTGTTTTTTTGGCTTTTACTTTTTTTACACTGCATGTTGCAGTGCTGTACTTTTAGGAGACTCGTACCACTGCTGATCTAGCATCGGCACAGCCCTGTTTCCTGAGTAATTTTTTATTCGGTATAGCTTAGAAATATTTTTTAGATATGTTTAAACAAGGCTGAACGTGCCTGACCACTGGCACCATCGGCAGCACTTAAGAAACGCTCGGTATGAATATCACGTTCAAACAACCGGCTTTGCATTAAGGTCGAAATCGCCGAATCAATCATCACCGGTGGGCCACATAAATAGGCTTTATGTCCAGCACAACGTTGCTCAAAATAGTCGGCAACAGCTTCATGCACATAGCCTGCAAAACCTGTCCAGTGATCTTCTGATTTAGGTGCATTCAATGCAGGAATGTAACGGAAGTTTGGATAGTCTTTGACTAACTGTTCAAACAACTCACGGTTATACAGTTCGGCTAAATCGCGTGCACCTTGGAACAGGTAAATGGTACGGGTATCACCTGATTCAAGTAAATCTAAAATCATAGACTGTGGGCTCGATAAGCCCGATCCACCGGCAATAAAGATCGCATCTTGATCATCGGATTTACGCACAAAGAACTGTCCGTATGGTCCTGAGATTTCCAGTTCATCGCCTGCTACAAGTTGCTCATGCACATACGTTGTTGCACTACCGCCTACCACATGCCGAATATGGAGCTCGATAATGCCGAGTTCACTTGGGGCATTGGCAATTGAAAAAGCGCGTGTGCCTTCAATGCCGGGGAATTGTACGTTAATGTATTGCCCCGCCTGAAAGTCCATCGGATGGTCTAACTGTAAACGTACGCCTTTAATGGTTGGAGATAAATCACGGACTTCAATGACTTTGGCCGAATAGTCTTGTACCAAATAACCCAGGAAATCAGGGTCTTCATCGACATCGGCTTCAATCACCATATCCGATTCCGGCTTACAGCAGCAGGCCAGCACCTTATTTTCTTCACGTTCCAAATCCATCAGGGCAAACGGTGAAGCCTCGCCCACATCGTAATAGCCATCGGTCACTTGAACTTTACAAGTGCCGCAAGTGCCATGTCCGCAGGCAAATGGCAACCAGACGCCCTGACGCAAAGCAGCATCTAAAATGGTTTGATCCTCTTCAACCTCAATAGTTGTGCCAATTGGCTCGATCGTAACTTGATAGCTCATTTGTGACCTCCTGTCTTACTCTTTATTGTCTTTGTGTTGCTGTTAATGTCTTAAACGTGTGCGCCCTTGTACCCATTCAGTCCTGGGGTCACAAAACGCAGTAGTGATTTTTGATCGAAGCCAATTTCTGCCAAGGTCTGTTCAGGGCGTGGCTGAATTACCTGTTTGTTTAAAGTAAATTGCACTTCATCCCATTTAATGTTTTCAAAGTCAGGATGTTGATGGAAACCCGCCTGCATTTGCTGATCCAAAAATTCCTGAAAGGTTTGCTGCGGCGAAACCAACATGGCGTGTGCAGAACAATATAAAGTGTGATGATCCCAACCCACATACACCAAAATGTTGTCGCCATAGTGTTTTTGTAGGTCGCGTGGTTCAAAGTCGTAATCTGGGCGAATAGCGCGTACTGACATGGTCATTCTCCGTATTGGGGTGGTTTGAGCCGCAAATGACTCAAACCGAAATCCTTTTAAATTTGAATCTTGAAATAACTTAAATTTTAGATATTTACTTTAGATAGTGAATGAGCGTTAAGCCGCATCACCTTTCCATTTTTTCCAGCGTTGCTGGTCTGGTGAACCTTCAATATCCAAGTTATCTGCACCGACATTGAAGCGATAATATTCGCGCAGCATGTTTTCCAAATCTAAGCCACCACAGTTGCCTTGTAGAATTTGGTTCACTGGCAACCATGCCTGCACATATTTTTCAGGTTCACGTTCAAAAATATCGTGACAACCATCTGAACAGGTGTGGTAACGCTCGCCTTTATAAACAGACTCACGATACGTAAACATGGTCGGATCGCCATCCATTTCGGTGAAAGTCATTGGCACTTGGCAAATTTGGCACAATTGCGGTAAGCCTGCGCTGTAGAAACGCTTGCCTTCTGCTTCCATCTTGCGTGCTAACTCCCACTTTGGACGGTAGTATTTGTCAAAGGTGTCTGGATATTTTTCAGATAACCAATCCATTTCCTGATCGGTTGGAATCCAAGTATGGAAACCTGCTGCATGACCGAAGTTATAGAAAATCCACCACGCTTGATGCGACACGTGTTCTTTTTCTTTGGTAATTACTTCTGAATATTTCGGCATACGAATACCGTAACGGCTCAAGTCTTTAAATAACGCACCGCCCGCTTCTTCAAAGTAGGTTTCCCACGCTTCTTTCCACGACATCACTTTGTTTGGCAGCATGTAGTCCATCATCATGCCAACTATAGATAACAGACGAGTCCCACGCCAGAACCACTTATCAATCCATTCCTGTACGATTGGCACGTTATCTTCGTGTTGTTCTAACAAGAATTTCACGATTTCTAGACCTAAAGTCATGTGACGTGCTTCATCGGACTGTGCACTAAAACCAAAGGTGACCGTTGCCATATCGCCATTGTGTGCTGCACCTGACATGAACGGTACGAACAACAAGTTGGTCAATACATATTCAAAGGCAAAGCTAATGGCTAACAAGAACTCAAACGGCCCTGCTGAACGCGCATCTTCAAAGAAAGATTTTGGTACAGACAAGTACCAAACGCGGTCATGCATGTGCGACCAATCCTGAAAACCATCAAAGAATTTGTTGTAATGGCTCATGGCATGAATTTGCGTCTGCACGTGACGTAATTCATCAATCGACTGCATTTGTGATGCGATACGTGCACCTACACCACTGAACTGACGCCCTACATGTGCATAACCTTGGAATGCCTGATATTCAAGCGGAGTTACCGCAGTTAAAAACAGTTTGATGGCATTCAAATAACGCTCATTGGTCACGTTCATTTGACCGTTGTTTTGTGCAAAAGCATCAAAAATGGCGTAAAGTTTTTTCTCTTTTTCTGCCTGATACTTCCAGTAAGCATCCATGGTTAAACGGAATGGATCTTCCCATTTAGACCAGTCTGTAATTTTAATGCCTTCAAATTCTTCGTATGGAAAGGCTTCTTTGCGGTCTGCATAAGAAAAGTCCCAATCCAAGTCACGAGTAAGTGCGCGATAACGGTCTTTGGCATTCAGTTTTTTTGCTGGGGTTTTAACTTGTGAATTCATGCTCATCATCCTTAAATTTTTTAGCGGCAATCTATGCAGCAATATGTTCTGGCGGCACTGTACTCAAATTGGCTCAGTGCACATCCTTATTCCTAGTTCCAGTGCAAACGGAAACTGTCATCATCTTCTTCGACGTTGCCGCCCAACGTAATCATGTTGAGTTGTAAAGACTGAATATCCCAATCTTGTCCAAGTTTTTCAGATACCGTTTCTGCTTTAACAATCAGACCTGTTTCGCTTTCTACCCGAATCATGGCTGGCAGATATTGAATCGTGGCATCTGGGTTGTCTTCTTCAATCGCTTCAATGATGTAGCGCGACGTGTCATTGTCCTGTAATGCGAGATAAACCTTAGACATGCTGCTTCTCCTTAAGCCTGCAAAATTTGTTCGAGTTCGATGCCAATTTTTTTACTGCGTTCCAGCAGTTTTTGTTCTGCAATGTCGACTGCATCTGCAGACAACGCCTCAGCTGCCCACGCTGCAAATGCCGCTTTCACTTCAGGTAAATATTCGGCTAACCACTGGCTCAACAATTGTTTGTTATGTGCAGATTCTGCAGCTGCGGTTTTAAATACGCTGTCTGACCATTTGCGTAAATCTGCCATGGCTTCCTGCATAAATTCCATCAGCATCGCCAAGTCACGCGCCTGATGCTGTGCCAACCACTGATCAAACTGGGTGTAGACCAATTCACTCATAAAGCTGTCAATCACCAAGTTTTGTAATAAAAACAGTTTGAAATAGTCTTGTTCAGTCAAGCTTGTTTCACACAGTTTGCGCAGTTCTTGCCAAGCTTCATCCTGCATCCACGCTTGTTTGGCTGGAATTAAAGATTCACCAGTATTGCCATCCAGCGCCAAACCGACGCGTGAGATGTACTGCGCCATGCCTAAACGATCCATCGCGGCATAAATACAGGCTTGGGTCAGTACCGTACCGTAACCATAAGCACTGCCCGACATCATGTGTAAATTGGCAGTCTGTTCGATATGACGAAACGGCAAAAACAAGGCAATCACTTTGGCTTTGACATCTTCAGAAATATGCTCTGCCAACTGACGCTTTTCAAAAAAGCTAAAGTTACTTTCGGCAATGTCCTGCAAACGCGCACGATGCTGCACATAAGTTCCGTAATAAAACTGACGCGGGTCTTTAAATGCGTACCAATCCTGCATTTCAATTGCAGTATGGGTTTTATCATTTAAGGTTTTTTCAGGTTTCCACAGCGGACGATAGTGAAAGTTGGTTTCCGCCTGAATATCAAAACTGACTTCCTGATAACGGGTGGCTGGCTTGTTGCCAAAACGGCGCTCAATATAGGCATAGTTTTGACGAATTGGCTCAATACCCGCTGTTTTAATTTCTAAAGTCATCGCTTATCTCCTTAAGCATTCAGTGTTGATCTTCATGATCAATGTTGTATCGCTGTGCACCGACTAAAGTGTCGTGTTCAATGCCGTAACGCCATTTGTCTTCTTCAGCATCATTCACGGCTTGCTGTTGTTCGCTCATTTCCACCACTTGATTGGTTGCGCAGAACTCGCGGAATGCTTGCTGCGGTAACACCAACTCCACATATAAAGTGGGATCGTGAATGGCAAAGTCGAACTCGACAAATGCGGCATTAATATCGCCCGTTACCCGAATATATTTGGTTAAGGGCAATGCGCCTGTTGCATCCTTCATATTGTTCTCCTACAAGATCTGATTCATTCAGAACTTGCTTCAGTTGCTTCATGCATCTGTTGCTTACTTTTACTATTACAACAAGCGTGCCAACTTTATAAAAACATTGAAAAACAGCAACTTAAAAAATCTGAGTGTTTTTATAAGAATTTGGATTTCATGATTTGATGAATTTTGATGTTTAAAAAATTTAAGATTTCATGATTTGATGAAATACAGCCCGTACAGATACAAAAATTTACCCTTGGGCTTTATGCAATTCGCTTATGATAAAGATGAAATAAAAACAACAAAAACATAGAGATACAGCCGAATACCTTTAAGGTTTGGTATGATGCTGTTTAGGTATTATTGAATTTTCACGAATTTGCATAAGATGGCTAAATAGCCTCGAATTTAATGGATTAAACACGGCGCATGGTACAAGTAAAATACGACAGCAGCGGCAAATATGCAGGTCATCCTCAGGAAATTCACGACCTGCTTTCCAAACTACATTTTGACACCGAGCGTGGACAAATCTGGTTTGATGAGTATCGCATGTTGCTGATGCATACCAGCATCATGGGCTATTTGCGTAAAGACCTTGCCAATATGATTGGGATGGAACGCACCAAACGCTTTTTTATTCGTTTGGGCTATCAGGCAGGTCTGAAAGATGCCGAAGTCACCACCAAAATGCGTCCAGGCTTAAATGAAGAGCAGGCTTTTATGGCAGGGCCGCAAATGCACGGTATTCGTGGCATGGTGCAAGTTTCTGCCAACCAACTGATTTTAAATCAAAAGAAAAAACAGTTTTATGCAGACTTAAACTGGCATAACTCCTTCGAAGCCGATGTGCATGTTGAGCAATTTGGACTGAGTCACGAACCTTCCTGCTGGATGCTACTAGGCTATGCTTGCGGTTACAGCAGTTTTGCCACAGGCATGACCATTATTTATCAGGAAGTGGAATGTAAAGCCTGCGGGCGTGAGCATTGCCGCATTATTGGTAAACAACTCAGTGAATGGGAAAATGCCGATGAGTTGATTCAATTCATGTCGCCTGAACCGATGGAACAGGAACTCATTGCGCTACAAGCAGAACTGTATGAACTGAAAAAGTCGATTTATACCACCAGTAAAAATGACTACAGCATGTTCAGCTCAGTCGGACAATCTGCAGCGTATCAACGTGTCTGTGACTTACTTAAAAAAGCTGCAGGCGCTAAAGTTTCCATTTTGCTGCAAGGCGAAACTGGCGTAGGCAAAGAAGCTTTTGCACGGGGTGTACATGAACTCAGTCAGCGTAAAGAATCTGCCTTTGTCGCAGTCAACTGTGCGGCAATTCCACCAGAGCTGATTGAATCTGAACTGTTCGGTGTAGAAAAAGGTGCCTTTACAGGCGCACATCAATCACGTTTAGGCAAGTTTGAACGTGCACATAGTGGCACCATTTTTCTAGATGAAGTGATTGAACTTTCACCACGCGCTCAAGCAGCTTTGCTCCGCGTGTTGCAAGAAGGTGAAGTGGAACGTATTGGTGATTCTCAAACCCGTAATATCGATGTACGCGTAATTGCCGCTACCAATGAAGATTTAGAACAAGCAGTCAAAGCTGGGCGTTTCCGTGCCGATTTATATTACCGTTTAAATATTTTTCCTGTGCAAATTCCACCATTACGCGAACGCCGTGAAGATTTACCGCTTTTGGTCGATCATTTCTTAAAACGCTTTGAAAAAATGTATGAGAAACAGATTCAAGGCATCAGTGAAAAAGCCACAGCCTTTATGAAAAGTTATGCTTGGCCAGGTAATATTCGTGAGCTTGAAAACTTGTTGGAACGTGCAGTACTTCTCACAGAAGATCAGCAACTAATTAAATTAAACGCTTTATTTCCACAAATGCAAACTCAAGATGATGAGACAAGTGAGCAAACAGTGACGGATTTAGATACACTTTTTGCAGAAGATTTTGATTTAGAACAGCATGAACAACAGTTAATTGTAACCGCCATGCACAAAGCCAAACAGAATATTTCTGAAGCAGCACGTTTATTAGGTATTAGTCGAGCAAAGCTCGATTATCGACTTAAAAAATATAATTTGAGCCTGTAAATAATTTTATTTAGAGCTATCTCTATAATTTTTAGGAGTTTTGTAACATAAATATTTAAAAGTTAAAATTTCCCTAAATCATCTAATTTTAATCAATCATCTACTGATTTCAAAGTGTGCTGTGAACCGTACCGGGTTTGTCGGAGACCACTTTCCCTGAGAGAATGTCCCGATGAAAACCAAAACATATACCCAAGAAATTAAAACTAGAGTGGTTCAACTTGTCATTGAATCCGAAAAAGATTATCCATCGAATTGGGCTGCAGTTTCTGCAATTGCTCCTAAGTTTGGCTGTACTCCTGAACACTACGTGTTTGGTATTTGAAATATCTAGACAAACAGAATCCAGTCAAAGTACAACAGATTTCAGACCAAGAACGTATTAAACAGCTCGAACGTGAAAATAAAGAACTGCAACGTGCCAATGAGATTTTACGTAAAGCAGCAGCTTTTTTCGCCCAGGCGGAGCTCGACCGCCTACACAAATAATGGTGGATTTTGTCCATAATAATAAGGATCTGTATGGAGTTGAGGCGATTTGTAGAGTTTTACCTATCGCACCTTCTACCTATTATCGAACGTTAGATCTTGCAGATGAGAAGCATTGCTTCGCAAGGGAACATCGAGCCAAGCGAGATCTACATGATCAGCATCATGCTGAACAAATTAAACGAATTTGGAAGAAAAGTTCAGGTCGATATGGTGTACGTAAAGTCTGGCAAAAATTGAAACGTGAAGGCTATGTTGTTGCACGTTGTACAGTTTCTCGATTGATGCAAAAGCTAGGTATACAAGGTGTTTGGCGTGGTAAGAATAAACAAACGACCCGTAGCCGAGATAATCAACAACGAGCATCGGACTTGGTAAAACGTAATTTTAGTGCAGATAAACCTGACAGCCTGTGGGTCGCTGACTTCACGTATATTCAAACAAATTCAGGCTGGGTATATACCGCATTTATTATTGATGTCTTTTCACGAGCAATTGTTGGATGGAAGGTATCGACACGTATGAATACAGATATGGTGCTTGATGCACTGGAGCAAGCCTTGCATGATCGAGGAATGCCCAAAAACGTGATTCACCATATGAGGAGCACTGCTCCGCAAGAGGTGTACAGTATCTTTCTATTCGCTATACCAACCGTTTAGAAGCAGCAAATTTACGAGCTTCAGTCGGTACAACGGGTGACTCATATGATAATGCATTGGCTGAAACAGTGAATGGTTTGTACAAAACGGAGGTGATTGAATATTTAAAAGCAGATTGGCGTAGTTTAGGAGATGTACAACTTGCCACATTAAACTGGGTAGATTGGTTCAATAAAGAACGTTTACATAGTGCAATTGGTTATGTATCGCCCTTTGATTTTGAAGCGATGTACTATGATAAAATTAACCCGTTAGGTCAGGTGGCCTAACTTAAATAAAAAGTCTCCGACAAACCCGGTACGGTTCAAGAAATCCGATCCACCATCACTTTACCACCTAAGTATGGTCTTCAAAAAGACTTCACTTAATATTGATTTGGTATTAGATTATATTAAGTAATACAAAAAAATTTAATGCTGACTCTTATGAAAAAATTTAACTTTACTATTTCTATTCTTGATTTAAGTACCTCAGCTATTTGTATTGAAGATAGATTGTTCGAAGTGGGCTGTAATGATGCTCTAGTATGTTCAACAAATGGTGATATTTATTTAGATTTTATAAGAGAAGCTGAAACTCTCGCTAAGGCTATTAAAAGTGCAATAAAAGATATTGAAATGGCGAGTGCTAAAGGCATTCAAATTAATGTTAACAATAGGCATTTAATACTCTAGGTATTAGTCGAGCAAAGCTGGATTATTGAATTCGGTGACCGCTTAAGCAATCACCTTTAAATTTATGAAAAGCAATTACACAAAATTATTTACAGGCTCTAAAATGACAATGGTCATTGCTTCAGACAAGCTTAAGGCTGACTTTTTCAGCCTGTATTTTTGATCAAAAATCAAAGCTTTCTCTAAAGATTCATTAAATGTTTTGCAGAAATCATCCAAAATACGAAATAATTCGGTAATATGATCCATTGAAAAGCCTTTCTTTATAACATTTTGTCTTGAGAACCAATATGTTATAAATTCAGGGCTTTTTTTCTACTCTTTTTTATATCGAACTCAGGTTATTTTCTTTTACTGAGCTGTATCTGATGCCACTGCAGAATTTCATGATAGTCATAATAAACTGCAGCCTGCTTTGTAATTCCATTTTTTATAGGCTTTGGAAATTCTTTATCTTCAATTGTGTACATCCGTAGTTCATTTAAAGATAATCGCAACAGCACACAAACATCTTTTTTAGTTAGACGAACTGGTAAAAGATTTAAGCTGCTTTCATAGTCAGAGTTTACAGTAAATGGAGGCATCATACTTTCCTCTAGTTTCTAGATTTACCTAAAGCTAGCACTAGTTGAGAAAAATCTCTGTCGCAGGTTAAAAAACTATAAAAACAATCAACATACGTTTAAATATTAATCAAATTTTATTTTTCATCTCTCATTTGCATGCTCTTATATAAATATACCCTTCATTTTTATTCATACGACTAACATAGTGTTAATCAACTGGATGGGGAGAAGTACCTTACTGGCTGCTTATATCACTACTCAAATTTTTTCTTTTTATCGTGGCGATAAGTTTTTACGGAAAAGTTTGAAGTCATAATATTTGATACTGAAGATTCAATAGACTCACGTAGTCCCTCAAACAGTTGTATTTCATTTGAATGTTTAAGATAGTCAATGATGTTGTCACTTAGAAATTCTATTATTTCTTTAGCTCTTCTAATTTTAAAATGACTACTTTCAGCCAGCTTCAGCAAGTGTTGCAAATTAGGAAATTCTTTACTATTAGCAAGTTTCAATGCCATTTTATTGTCGATAGTTGGATAAATTAACGTATGTGTAATATCAAATGGTGGTGAAACAAAGATATTCGACATATCTGGTAAATACTGTAATGCGAAGTTTTTTAGATGCGCATCACCATTGCCTATTAAACAGTTAAATACGATATATTTATACATTTTTTCAACTTCGGCTTGACTGTTTGTATATAAATACGTTGCTTTTAATAGGGCTTCATAACTTCCTGTGTATTTAGCATCTGGATCATTGGACTTTTTCATCAAAGTGGTGAAATCTTCATAGCCTAGTCTTAGACCATCAGCCCTTTTATCAAAGCGTTCAACCACATAAGTTTCTAAATTTTCAGACAAATAAGTTGCTGGTGGCTCAAGCCCACAATGCCGCGCTGCTTCCATACAAACAAATTCATTGACTGTCAGCAATGGAAACTCTGAATCAAAAGACTTTACGATAATATCTTTTTGCTGAACTGTTCTATCTGTTCTGATCGTGCTAGCGCTTGGTATGCTTACTTTAGGTTGCATGCCTGCCAATGAATTTCTTAAATAATACTTTTCCAAAAGCTGCGGAAAAAGGGGGCGATTGCTGTTATAAGACAATATTTCATTAAGAGTTAAAGATTCGACTTCGGGTAGAGTCAGCTCACTTTTGTAAGAAAGCATTCCAATCCCAAGTTCTCCCTGGAGAGCTAATAAGTACATATCATTGACTTTGGCATATCTTGCCAATTTTTCTGCAATAAATCTTCGATTAAAACCTTCGGGTAAATTTTGTGAAAATATAGGGTGTAGAGACCCGGAAGAATAACCATCCATGCCTTTTTTAGTCATTGTAAGTGACACATACTGTTTGTCTTGTGTTGGCTGGTAGTGATGTACTGAACCATAAGTTAGTACACCTAATTCTTCTTGATTAGCACAAACAGTAATATTAGTAATTTTAGCAGGTAGATATGGCTCTGAATTCATTCGTTATCCTCAGAAAACATAGCTTCAATATCATCCCAGTCAGGTAGTGAATGCTGTTTTTGAATCACCTCAAACTGTAAGCCAACGGCATCAAGTACACGTTCAAATATATCAAAAGACCCAGTAAAACGGCCGTTTTCAATCTCAGAAATTGTAGTTTTATTTATATTAGTCCGCTCAGAGAGCACTTGTTGTGTATAGCCAAGTGATTTTCTAGCCATTCGTGCTTTTTCACCAATTTCTACTCTATTTGCCATAGCTTTCTGCCCACCCACAATATTAGCCATATAGCTAATATAACATAATAAAAACCAAATATTAGCTATATAGCTAATTAAATTTTAATGTACTATTTCTTCGATCCTCTGATCGAATGTATTTATTCTGGACTGCCACCATCCTCCAAAGCTGTCCAAGCGTTGTTTATTTAGCAACTTAAGCTACCTTTGTACTGAACTACTACCCTTCTTTTTCGTGGATTGCATAAATATTTTAAAAATTAATTCTTTAGTTCAGATTGTTTTCATCTGAAAATGATCAGTTATCCAATAATTACAACTCCATTTAAAAGATTTCTGATGATTTTATTACAAAAAAAATAGGTCCCCTCAGGAACCCAATTCATTTCAATGACCTACTGTAAATGTGTTTCTTTCCAAAGCATTATTTCATTAAAGTCATAATAAACACCAGATTGTCTGGTTTTTCCAGCCTTCAACGCTTTCGGAAATTTTTCATCAACTGATGAAATTTTACGTAACTCGCTTTCTGAAAATCCTAAAAATAAACATACTTCTTTCTTCTTTAAGCGAAGCGGTTTGAGTATACAATTGTTTAATATCACATCAAACATATTGTCTGCAGACATCTACAAAATCCACAATTATTAAGATGATTTCAAACTAGCATGCTTCAAAAAAAACCTCTGTGTCAGGTTAAAAAAATGCAAAAATAGTAAAAAACCGACTAAAAATTAGCCTACTTAGACCTTAAAGACCTCTCTAGCACCACAAATTTGCTCAATATGATCAGCCCAGAATTGCATAATTCCATACCGCTCCCTTAGATGCGCACCTTTGTCGTAAGCCCCCTTCACGCCAGACTTTAGATGAGCTAATGCAGCCTCTATCACTTGCTCTCTATCACTATAATGATCATTCAATTTTGTAGACGCAATATGGCGAAAACCGTGCGGGTTTTGTCTCCCAAAGTAGCCCATTCTATTTAGTGCAGCATTAAATGTTAAATTCGAGATTGGCTTATTAACACTGTCTCGTGCTGGAAATAGATATTCACTCTCACGTTTTGAAATTGATTTTAAAGTATTTAATAAAGTTAAAACTTGAGAAGATAAGGGTATTCCATGCTCAATCCCTCTCTTCATCATTGAACCTGGTCTAATCCAAACTCGTTCTTCAAAATCAAATTGCTCCCATTTTGCATTTCTCAACTCACCTGGGCGTGGGAACATCAATATGAGTAACTCAAGCCCTATACTGATTTCTGGTGATCGATATTCTCTAATTTTCTGAAGCATCTCTGGAAGTTCATTGATTCCTACATGCTTCATATTATCGCCTTCACCTTTATCAAGAAATTTAGTAATACCGATAAGCGGGTTATAATTTGCTTTGTCTTTAAATACAGCAAGATCATAGGCATTTCTACAATATGATACGAGTTTTTCGATGCGATTAAATATTTTGTCTTCACGTTGCTTTGTTTGAAAAAATTCAAGCCATTCTGCTGATCTAATGTCTTTGAACTGTCTTTTACCAAAAACTGGTAAAAGGTGCTTTTCAATCGATTGAACTTCCTTTTTGAAGGTAGCTGGCTCCCAAGTATTTTTTTTGGTATCAATCCAATCCCTCATTAATTGTTCAAAAAGTTCACTTTGATCTTGCTGAGCTTTTAGCAAACGATCTTGACGAGTAACAACTTGAAGTTCTCCAGACTGATACTTTAAAGTCTGTGAGCGGGCAATTTTTACTGAAACATCCGGATAAGCCCCTAACCCAACCCATGCCCATTTACCTTCATTATTTTTCAAACGAAGTTGCCACGACTTCTTGCCAGAGGTTTGAACTTTCATATAAAGACCAGGAATATCCGAAATACGATACTCTTTATCTTTTGCTTTTATAGCTGCATATGCCACATCTGATAAAAGTTTATTTCTACTCATAATCTCTTGATTACTCAGCTGTTATTAACGATTGTGTATCCTCAGTTATAATTATGTTTAGGGATACAAGCAAGGATACAAACTAGCTGTTCCTGTATGAGTGTATATGAGTTTATAGCAGGTATAAAAAAACCCTTAACTCTATTAGAATTAAGGGTTTAGATCTTATATAAAGCTATATAAGTATAAAATTTGGTGGGCCCAGACAGACTTGAACTGTCGACCAACGGATTATGAGTTCTACAACCCATACAATGACATACAAGAAAAAAAACAAATATATTTTTATATACAATAAGATATGAAACTTTATTTTTCAACCATTGGCCTTTAAAGTTGATTATAGTATCTTAAATATGCTTACTAATTGCTTATTTTTTTTGGTATCTATATGAATTTTACAAAACCAGCAATTGAAAAACTAGAATGCCTATCTGACTCAAAGCCTTCTTTCTATTGGGATAGCTCTACCAGCGGTTTTGGGGTAAAAGTAACCCCAAACAATAAAAAGACATATATCTTTCAGGGACGTGTAGGGTCTACAACACGACGTATAACTATTGGGAATATTAAAGATTGGCGACTAACTGAAGCTCGTGAAAAAGCTAAAGAGCTTGCTGTAATGTGTACGCAAGGGATCGACCCCAAAGTTGAAAAAGATAAACGTATTAAATCAGACCAAGAATATCTTAAGACTGAAAAACGAAAAGAAACTTTATTCAAAGAAGCTTGGAATATTTATCTTGAAGAAAATAAAGAAAGATGGAGAGAACGCACCTACCTTGATCATTTATTACTATCAAAAGGTGGATTTGATGAAATCAAAAAATTTCACTATAAACCTCAGCCTATTTTTGAATTATTAGAAAAAAGGTTATCAGATCTTGATAACAACTTTTTTTCTGAATGGCTTCAGAATAATAATTACCGAGAAACTACAGCTAGTAAAGCTTTCCGTCTCGTTAGAGCCTTTTTAAATTGGTGTGAAGAAGATGATAGATTCCAAGGAATAGCACCTACAAATGCAATTAAATCTAAAAAAGTAAGATCCAAAGTAAAGCCAGTTCAAGCAAGAAAAGATTGCCTCCTAAGAGAACAGTTAGACATATGGTTCTCTACCGTTCTCAATTCTCAAAATAAGGCCTTGGCTACATTTTATATTTGTTGTCTATTAACTGGGGCCAGAAAAGATGAGTTTCTATCACTTACATGGGAAGACTTAGATTTTAGGTGGAAAACGATCCATCTGAAGGATAAAGTTGAAGATAATGGGCGTATTATACCTATGACCAAATACGTAGAAAAATTACTACGTGACTTAAAAAAAACCAGCGATTCATCTTATATATTTAGCAGTAATACCTCTGCGACGGGATACATCGTTAATCCTTACAAAGAGTTTAAGAAAATCTGTAATGAAATAGATATTCAGCTAACAATACATGGTCTTAGACGTTCATTTAAATCATTGGCAGAATGGGTAGATATTCCTGTAGGTGTCACTGCACAAATATCTGGACATAAACCAAGTGCTTTAGCTGAAAAGCACTATACCGTTCGCCCCATGGATATGTTGCGAGGGCATCTACAGAAGTATGAAAACTGGGTATTAGAACAAGCCAAAATTAGTTTTTAAAAATTAAACTCCATTCTCTCAGAGGAAGAAAATCTTGCATTTCTATATTCTTCGATTCATAGCAATTTCGCTATGCACGCGAAGGATAATACTTCATGCACATTCAATACAACCGCCCACCATCATCCCATCCTGGCCCTGGTGGCAATTGGCCAAGTACAACAGGTCGCCCATCAGGTGGTGGTCGTGGTAATGCCAAATAATCATTAAGGGGAGCAATCCCCTTAATCCAGGATTACCGATGAAAAAGTACAGTAATGACAAAGAGCTGAACAAATTTATTCGGCAACTTATTAAGGATGGTGTCGCATCTTTTAGACCTGGTAAAAAACATGATTTTTTGCTTGTAAACCAAATACAGAAGATTACGATACCAGGTACACCTAGTGACCGAAAAGCCTATTTAAACTTTAAGACAGATATACGCAGAGCTTTACAATGCCAAAGAATACCTTTCCAACAACTATAGAAATTGTTCGTGATTTATTTAGTCACATGGATACCAAGAGCCAACTCTCGGAGACAGACTCTAAACACTCTAAACACTTAGATGGTTCATCAAACAAACTATTCACTTCACACTATGATGTCGACTTATTTTTGGAGCAGTTGTGCCCAAAAGAGTTTTCAGAACGTACAAATTTGCAATTTATAACATTGCTTAAACGCAATGTGTTAGAGCGTTATAATGCAATGCTATTACATGCTCGCTTAACTGCCTTGATGAATGTTGATTCTATCCGAAATTCACTATGGTCGAATTACTTAGTTCCATCTCTTCATCAACTCATAAGCTTTTGTATTACACAAATGGGGATCACTAAGCACTGGAAAGGAGAAAACTTTATTCAAGAAAGCTTAAGCTATCTAAAAAATAATGATGAAAACTTTGCTATTTTTTGGAAAAGTGATGATTTAGATCCTGATGAGAAAAATTACATCAGCAAATTTGGTCGCCCAGATGCATTACCTACGCCGTCGACCTTAAAACGCCTATTTTTGACCAATACGGAATCATCGCAGACGCATTATGAATTGTTGTGTTTTGCACGCTTGCTACAAGCCTTAAAAATTAAATATGGGTTCTCATTGCAACATGGAAACTTTATCCAGTTTTTGGCCGAACAACACAACCAAAAATTGAAGTCTCATCGTATTTCGCAACATGATACCCAAGCTCTTACATTTAGAGTGATGGCTATTGCCAATGCACAAACGCATTTTCCTTTTTTAATGGAAATCCCTCTTTCATATCAAAAACTAACTCAAGTATTTTTTGATAAAACGCATGTTAAACGTATTGATCAAACCGATGCCCGTTTAGCATCAATTGTCTATAGCTCAACAGGTGAGACAACTTTTCAACTCAATACATTGATGATAAACCAAATAGATAAATACCTTACTGAGCACCAAGAAGTCGGTCATCTTCTTCCATATATACATTGGGCTAAAGCAATTAATTTGGTATATCAATATCAATTTAAGGAAGCACTCGCTGAATATGAACTATGCTTGGATGGTTTGTTATATCGTGATATGCGTTACTTAGAAGTACTGCTGAATGAGATGCTTTGTATTGCTTCACTTGTGGAAAGCCAAAATAAACTCATTGGAAAGATTTCAAATTTAGCGATCCAATTTAACCTGAAAGTTGGAATCTTTGATCCAATTGAACGCCCTGACCGCTTTAAAACCGACTTTGTTTTTGAAGAATGGGAAAAAGAAGCAACCCTAGTTGGATTCTTTAAATGTTTTAATGCCGAGACGTTTAGCGACAAAGGTATTGAAATTAAGAAATTAATTCCAAAAATCGGCAACCTTGCAGTTCCTATGGATATTAGCCCTGACTTTAAAAAAGTGAATGCAAGCATTTATATTGATATTGAACAAAGACGTAAATGGCCTCAACTTCACTACTTTGTCGCTATCGGAGATTTTTCTACAGCTAGAAAGCTTATTGAAGCTGGCGCCAACATAAACACTTTAACTTCAAATAACGAAAGTATTGTGCTGTTGGCATTAAACCATATTACAGCTAAATCTGATGAAACATATGCATTCATCCAATATGTATTCAAATGTGGTTTTGATAAAGAGCTTTTAAATAAGCGTACAGCGAAAAAGCAGACTTGCCCCTTAAACTTCGCTGTTGAGAAAAATCTACCAAAACTGGTAAAACTCTTATTGGAGAATGGGGCTAATCCTAATATTACAAGTCTTTATGGTATTTCTATGCTTTACGAAAACTTAGGTGTGATTGGCATATTAAATGGTCATAAAGTTGAACAAGCCAATGATAAATATCTTGCAGATTCGATTAGACGTCACTCTAACGGTGGTAGCGATATCGAAAGTTATAAGCAACTCCAGAGCCTACCAAGCCATGACCCTAGAAAGGTATTATTTGAGGAGGTGAAGCGAATCTCTCTTGGAGACAAGAAAGTTTGCGATGCCTACGAGATTTTCGAGTTACTTTTACAATATGGTGCCGATCCAAATCAAAATACAGCTCAGTATCCAATCAAAGGCTATACACCCTTCATGCTAGCCGTTGAAAAAGATAATGCTTATGCTGTCGATCTGATGCTAAAGCACGGCGCACAATTGGAACAAAGCTATGTAAAAGCTGATGAGGGACGCCGTGTTTTCTTATATGAGATCGCGGAATTTTTCAAATCTAACCAAGCTAAAACATTAATTGGCATAGCATGACTTATACCCCCTCTTTTATTTCATCCAAAGAGGGGGATGCTTTATTTAGAAAAATTAGCACTTAACCTATTCAAGGTATCAAGATTAAAGAATTTCATTGACACCAAAATCTGTCGAATTTTAGCACGCTTATAAGCAATTACTTTTTGATATTCAAAAATATTATCTTTTTTAAATAATTCTTGCTTCAACTGTGTTGAGTAAAACAAAGTGTCATACAATCTTCTTATAATATAGTAAATGTTTGTTGATCTTACTTCTTTTAAAGACTGTTGTCTTGGAGTAACTATTTTTCTAGTCGAGTTAGTATCACCTAAAATTCTATTATTTATTTTCACACCACTATAGGCCAACCAAATAAATATTAAATTTACTAAATTTTTATTTTCAAGTGAACCATGAATTTTTTCAAAATCTGGACCAATTTTAGTTTGACGTTGAAACTTAAAATATGCCTCTAAGAAATCTTCTACCTGGTATCCTATTTTTTCTTTGGAAACCCCATCCCCCATAGACAAATTATTGAACATTTGTTCTACAAAAATATTTTCAGGCAATGAAAAGTTCAAATCAAAATTAATATCATCAAACATTTTTTCAATTAAACTATTTACCTCACAACTAATTCTATAAAATTCATCGAACTCAATTATTGATCGATTTATAGAAGAATTTATAATTATTTTCTCCCATATTGAATCCTCATTATCAATAAGTTTATTTCTCTCAATGTAATTAAATAAAGCTTTATAAGCTCTATCTGCCACCTGCATTATTTGATTCGAATCCAATATTAAATTTTCAGCATTTGGGTTCTGAGATTCCATCCAATCCATTTCATCGGATTCATATTGATGGTATAAAAAATTAAATTGATTTTCGATTTGCAATGTTAATTTATAAACTCCATTTTCGAATGTAGGAGCAATTGTTTCATCTTCCATCATTTTAAGAAGTTCTTCTTTTTTATAAATCTTTTCTTCAAATTTTTTTAAAATATTAAGTCTTTTTTTATAATTACTTCGTGCAATATCTGAAAAATTATTTGGGTTTAATGAGTTATCAAATTGAGCACTAGCATTTTCCAATGATGGCTGATCTAAATAATCGGCTTTTAACTCAAAGCTTAAGGTTCTACGCCATTTATCACTAAACCCCTCATTCAATAAGTCATTTAATACTTTTTTGACTTCTTGAAAAGATTCAGATTGTACTGGAAGTATATCATTTACTTGAGTTGGTTGAAGACTAAGTATAGATGCCATAGCATTCGTTACACTTCTATTTTCCAACTCAATATCACTAAAATTTTCTTTTGACATTTTAATATTCCCATAGTTGTAGGTGGAGGGCAATCCCCCACCTATCCGCATTATTCATTAGCCAGCAGGTTGAAAGTTAAGCCCATCATCAGATTGTTGTTGTAACTGATAACGTGCATTTCTATTTGGCAAGTAATTACTTTGTAAATATAAATGGTAGTGATATATAGCTGTAGCTTTTTGCATAGCGTCAACATATGCTAAACTCTCATGAGTCATAATATCAGTTGCCAATGCATGCAAATGATCTTGTTCTGAGTATGTCTGACGTATTTGATTGAAATGGTAAACCTCTTTCGCTGCATTCCAAGTAGTACTCATGTGTGTCTCCAAAATAACTCTAACGAATTGTTAGCGATTAAACATTAACAAGAGATTAATCAAACACAAAAGTCCAAACTTATATTTTCATTTTTACTTTGTTTTGGATGTAAGTAATTGATAAGTTCAGCAGACATACCAACTTCCCCTAATTGACAAAAGGCACATGATTAACAATACACTTAATTATCTATATATTTGATAAATAAGTAGTTTATACAACTAAAGTAAAAAATCATGAGGAGATTTTAGATTTTATAGAACTATATGATAGGGCTATAGTACAGCAAATTTAACAGATGAATTATTCAATAATATTCCTTAGATGATTCAAACTAGTGCCATTTGATTAGAAATGGCACTTAAATCCCTATTGATAAATATAGTTATTACTTGGAATAAATTCCTCACGTTTCATAACATTAACCAATTTAACAACCTTGTTAAATTTCAAATACTTATAAGTAAAATATCTAGCTACTTTGTCTTCATGTGTTGATAAAATTACATGTTTATCACTAAAATCATTCCTTAATAATTCTAATAATGAAGACATATTCACATCATCCATAGTCTGCACTGGATCGTCTATGAGAATAGTTGATAATTTTGTAGTATAAACTTTATTTAAGGCTAGGGTTAAAGCTAACACCACTGCAGATATTTGCCCAGAACTCATGGTGTTCAAAATATCATGATCAGTATTTAAATCCGCAACTAATTTAATATTTCTGAGCTGATCTTCATTAGTAGATTGGTCTTTAATGAATATACCATTACCCTCTCCAGCTTGATGACTTTGTAAAATTTTTCCAGAATAAATAAAAAATGGTATTTCAATATCGGTAATTAATTTCTTTCTATATTTTCTTACTTCAGCTTGCATTTTATGTACTATATTATTAATTTTTCTAGAAATATATTGGAGTTTCAACGATTTATTTAAAAGAATAAGTATTTTATCTTTTACATCATTTAAAGAACTGAAGTACAAATTTTCTAAAAATAATTTCTTTTCATTTAAATCATCAATATTAAAATCAGAAATTTTTTCAAAATTATTTTCAAAAATATCCCTATATATTCTTTGAAACTCTAAATAATCTTCACTTAAGGAATTATCCTTAGGGAGATCATCAATTATCGCCAACAATCTATTTAATATTTTTTGTGTGCGATCGGATAGACTTATATCATTAAAATTAGATGACAACAAAACATCTTGATATTCAATTTGTTCAGTTTCGAAAAAATTTCTAATTTTTAATATCTTATCTCTAAAAGAATCATTTTGTAATTTAATAGTATACTCATCTGATAATATATAATTATTACTAATAAATTTTTCTGCCCTTTTAACAATAGGTCTAATAAACAATGATAAAATCATATCTTGAAATTTAACATGTTCCTCATCTTGGAAACTTAATTCGTTTCTTAAAAGATTACCATGCTCCAAGATAGCTTTTTCTAATGCGTTCTTAGCAGTATACTTATGACCACATAAGTAACAGTTTTTTACATTTCCATCTTGTTCCAATTTATTCTTCAAAGAATCATGCTGCTTTATGATTTCTACATAAAGTGATGCTAATCCATTTGTTTTTTCATTAAGAATTTTATATGTATCGATCACCTTTTCAAAAGAACTATAATCTTCTAAATTTAAAATTTTATATAAATTTTCAAGTTCTTGTATATTAAAAATTTTATTTAAATCTTCTTCCTTTAAAATAGGAAGTACGGAGCGAATTGTTTTAGCATTTTTACTAGCTTCTAATACCTTCTCATAATTATCTATTAGATCATTAGTTACTAAAAAGTCATTAACAATCTTTTCATTATCTAAAAAATATTTGAGTTTAAATATTTTTATAAAAATTTCTCTATTCTCTATAAGCTTCTTAACCAAATTAATTTCATTGAGAAATTTATTGTGTTTAATAGCATTGAAATTTTCTATTATTTCAGAATTCCACTCTATATTATTTGGTTTCAGCCAAGGGAAAATATTAACATATGCATTACTGTTAATTAAATTAATATCTTCCATATTTTCGATACTATATTGTGATTTTAAATTTTGAATTTCTAGATTAATAAACTCATTTTTTGTATCAATATTTTTTTTAATATTACAAAATTTATCTATTTTATTTTGTATATCCTGTGTATTTCCAAATAATCTAGAAAGTTCATCTGCTCTTTTTGTCTCACTATAGGTCTTTAGAAATCTAGCTGTTTCTTCTTGCTGAACATAATGAAATAGTAAAAAGTCTCTAGAAAACTCTTGGCTATCAAACAATTGCTCAAGTTCACTCTGTTTAAATGGTATTTCTTCACCTTGAACTATTTTACTCAACTCCCATAAGCTACAGAAGTTTGAAATTTTTTTCTCAGTACCACTTATTTTTGATTTTAATTTTCTTTTAAAAGTATGTATTTCACCCACATTATCTTTAAATTCTATTATTATCTCTACTTTTTTTGCTTGTTTATGTGCAACAACAACATCAGCAGGATGTTGTTTATTTTCTAGCGGTAGTAGTCTTGATATATTCCCTGTTAGTCCAAGTTCAATTGCATCAAATACGGATGTCTTACCATATCCATTTGGTCCATCTAAAATAGTCAGATTATTCTGAGAAAAATTAATAGTAAAATCATTAGAATCAAAAATTTTAAAGTTTTTGATAGTTATTCGATGTAAATTAACCATTACTTTCTAATCCTTCAAAAAAATTCATCAAATCATTAGTTTCAAAGTTTAAATCTAAAGAATCCAATTTCTCATAGATCTTTTGTTCATGAATTTCTAATTCTTCAAATATTTGGTGTTCTAGATTAATTAACATTTCACCTTTTGGTTTATATTTTAGAAATGGTATTTTCAACATCATTTGAATTACTAATGGATAGTAACTTAAGGTCATTTCATTTTTTTCTTTAAATCTTCTAAACTCCTCTCCCTCACCCCCATTTACTATTGCATTCAACAAATCAATACTTAATTTTTTTTCAATTTCTAATAAAGATTTTAAAGAATTTAATTCTTCATTTTTATATATAATCACATTTTTTTTAAAATTATATTCATCTTCTTCAATTATATATATATCTTCATTTTTAATTTCATCTTTTTCAAAAAAAACTAACAATGTACTATTTTTAGTAAATGATTGACTTATATTATTTTGACTTCGAATATAGTCAAATATTTCATCCGCTATTTCTTCAAGAAAAAATTTAACACTGAAATTATCTATTTTTTTCCATTCGATTATACAGAAATACTCCTCTCTATTACTTTCAACAGATGCAGCAAACACCCTAAATATAGAATTATATTTTTCATCTGGAAATTCCAACTTAAAATATTGGTTTGCAATCAGAATATTTTCCAATATATTAATCATTTATTAACTCTTCTATTGCTATGATTTTGGGAATTAAGCTTATTTCATTAATCATTTCATGTCGCTTTATTCTATTTTCTTTAGAACCTTCAGAGAATGGTACATTCTCACGATATTGCTGATTGGGATTAAATTTATGTAAAACATCTCCCATGTATATATAATTTTGTACTTCATATAATGAAGTACTCATTGATTTATTTTCTCTAAACCCTCTTTCAATCCTACTTAACTTCATATTTGTTGGTATAGTTGTCGGTAAGAAAAATATTCCTGGTTTTGCATTATTTCTATATGTAAATCTATATTTATCCAGTTCAATATAGCCTTTTTCAAATTCTATTTTATGTAAAATCTTAAAAAGTACATCTTGAATATTTCTATAATCTATATGCAATGCATTAACTATTGTCTCTTCATTATTTAGATATTGATGTGGAGTAAAATTCCGATTAAATTCCCATAGCTCTCTAGGACTCAAACTAACTAAAAAATTTGTTACTTTTGTAAAATTTATTTCACTTTCCCTATCAATATCTTCATCTTCAATATATTCTTCAATTTTTTCCACAAAAATCTCTTTAAATTTATGAAATACATATTCAGCACTTGGATTTTCTAAATTTTTACTTACGATTTCAATTATTTTAAAAAAAGGGATTGCCACTTTATTTCTTTTTAGCGATATATCCTCATGTCTTGTCGTTATATATTCATCTAAATATCCTAGAAAACTACACAATGTTCTTTCTGTATTTTCTTCTGTACTTATAAGATTAAATATTTCTTTTGTTTTTTTTATTTCTATTAATAACTTTGAGTTTAGATCATTAATATCACAATACTCATTTCCATCTTCATATTTATATGATTCTAATCGACTTAGACAGTCGTTAGTTCCTGATACTATTTCCTCTAAACATTTTAGTAGTTGTTCCGGATCTTTAAGACCAAATGCATCCCTTAAAATACTGGCTGTTTTAGGTATACCCTTTTCTATAGATGTTGCTAACCCAATTACACTACTATCTTTATCTTGAGATGTTTTGTACTCCAATACTAATTCTTCTATATCTGATTTGATTGACAAAGGTAATGTGGCACACTGGTCTTTACATTTTATTTTTTTCCAAGAATGTATATACCCTTTTACATTAGGCTTTTTATATAACTGTAAAGCTATCCCTAAGAGCGCATCATTGTATTTACTGTAATATTCACTATCTACTGCTTTAACTTGATGATATGAACGAGGATTGTCTCCCTCCAGAATTTCAAAATCTTCAATCGCTTCTAACATCAATGTAAATTTTTCATAATTCGTGATACTAGTATTATTTATAAAATGAAGAGCATAGTAGATTGCTATCTTTCCTTGATAGTTATAACCACTCCAAGATGCTGATGCATCAAAATCTGCCATTCCATTCCCCCCTCAAATTTTTTCTAAATAATTGCAAAAAATAATTAAATGTTCATATTAATAACAGCTATAAATATTTTAACGAATCTTTTCTTTTACCGTTTCAAATAAACCCTTTCATTAGCACACCCACTTATCGTCATTCATAGCTAAATTTTTGACTAGCTCAAAGACTGTTGTAACCTTTTCCTGAAATTGAGTCACGTCATAGCTGACTGGTAAGTCTTTATCTAATACTTTCTCAATTTCATCTTTAACTAATGCTTGGGTCTGCCCATCCTTCCACCAATCTTGAACCAACACTTTAGGTGTTGTATTCAAAAGTGCTGTAATCAAATCTCTCGCTGCTAACTTGACCTGCTGTTGCTCATCTTTGGTGAGTTTGTCTTTTAATAGTAGATCATAGATTTCCAACTCATCTTCAGTCAGACCTTCTCTGATATGACGTTGGTCTTCTTCCTGCAACCCTTTTGTGAACTTTTGAATTTCTTCAAACAGTTGTTCAGTCGCCGTAGCACCAGAGTTATAACGATCTATCATTTGCTGATAACGTTCAGCGAAATTAATACGTCCACCATTTTGCTTCAGCATTTGAATGATTTTCTTTTCAAGAAATGCTCGCATATCCGCAATAGCAATGTTCTTGTGCTTGGTTTCTTTAAACTGTTCTTTCAGTTTGTCAAAATCAACTGTGCTTAAATCCCATTTTTGACCATGGATCAAACTATAGCTTTGCTTAAAATCCTTAACCGACTTCGCTGTATCTGCATCTATAATCACACTTCGATCTAAGAGATCCACAACTGCCACACCTGCTGTTTCCAGATCCTGCTGTTCAATGGTGGCTTCAATAAATCCATGTAAAAATTGAATTACAGATACTATCGGGCGTGGCTTAGCTAAGATATTAGGCTTACATGCCTCATATAAGGCAGCAACGGTATTAAAATGAACATTGAACGTTTTTCGATATTCATCTTTTTCTAGTAACCGATCGGCATATTCACCAAATAAAGTATTCTCTTTAAACGTACCGCCATTCTCATTACGAGTTTCTAAGATTTTGTTTAGATCAATATCCTTAGACTCACAATATTCTAGGGTCTTCGTAATCGCTTCATCCAGCATATCGAAAAGTACGGTTTTATCCTGGACAGGCGCATCTGTTTCTCCATCTTCACCAGTGCCTTGGCCGTAATCTTTTAAAGCTGTTTTTAGATTCCTAAATACGTTGTAGTAATCAATAACTTCACCATTTCTTTTCTCTACAAGCTCGCCGTCGGTATTCTGAATACGATATGACGTTACTCGGTTAGCACGAGCAATGGTTTGCATCAAGGTATGACCTTTCATTGGCTTATCTAAGTACAGCGTAGATACCGTTGGTGCATCAAAACCTGTCAGCCACATTGCACAGACGAAAACAAGTTGTAGCGGATGTGCTGGATCTTTAAAATTATCCTCAATATCAGCCCCATTCGTATCAACTTTATTCAAGCGGTCAATATGTGTCTGAATGTCCAAACCTTGCTTATCAAAGCGTTCTTTTTCAGCACTCGGATCACTAATGACCACCGCCATTTGCACCGTACTCATATACTTTTGGCGTTGCTTTAAACGATGTTTTTCAACATCATTTTTAGAGTTATGAATACGTGTTTGTAAATGTTTAAGCTCTTCTTTCCAAAGTTTTGAAACCTTGTCATACATGCGTACAGCTGTAAATTGATCTACGGCGACCATCATACCTTTACCCAAATATCCACGGCGTGGGAAATGGTAGACAATATCTTGGGCAATTCGATCTAAACGGTCATCTCGTTTAATAACTTCAAGTTCCGTAGAATACTTCCGCTCAAGCTTTTCTTTTTGTGCTTCGTTTAACTCTTCATCTTCTAAAATTTCAGCGAGCTCTTCATTCAGATCATCATTTTGAAGTAATACTTCTGGAACTCGTTTTTCATAGAACAGTGGCAGCGTTGCTTTATCTTCAATTGCCTGTTGGAAGGTATATTCCGAAACATACTCACCAAACCATTGCTTGGTCTTTTTCTGTTTAAGAATAGGTGTACCTGTAAAAGCTAGGAAATGTGCGCCGTCTAATCCTTTACGCATGTTTTCAGCAAGTGATTCATACTGTGTACGATGCGCTTCATCGACAATGACAATCACTTCCCGCTCAGCAGGATTGAATAGCTGAGGATACTCTTGACCTTTCTCGTATCTGAACTTTTGAATTAGAGTAAATACAATCTTGGTATTTTGGTTAAGTAAGGATCGAAGATGGGTACTGTTTTTCGGTTGTGCTGCTTCTTTTTCTAGCACGGCTTTGGTTTGAATAAAGTTTTTATAAATCTGTGAATCCAAGTCTTCACGATCCGTAATCACCACAAAGCTAAAATTACCTGTGACTTTACGATAAATCTTTCTGACGTAGAAAATCATCGAGAAACTTTTACCAGAGCCTTGAGTATGCCAAAACACACCCAGACGACCTTGTAGCTCATCACGCTTCAGGAAGTTTTTAAAGGCATGATTCACCCCCAAAAACTGATGGTTCTGAGCGATAATTTTATATTTTTCATTTTGGAATAAGATAAAGTTTTCAATATAGTCCAATAGTCTTTCAGGACGGCAAAGACCACGTAGCAAGTATTCAATACTTGTGCCTTGTTCCTCAATCTCTTCTTTATTGACCTTTTCTTTTTCATGGTCTACACGTAACCAGTTAAAGAAATGTTCCCACTCGGCGGTAAAACTTCCAAGCTTGGTATCTGTGGCATTGGATAGCACACAAAAAGCATTGGTTAAGAACAGTTGTGGAATATCATTTTTATAATTTTTTAAATTGTCATCAAAAGCATTCTTGAGCTTTACATTGGAGTTTTTCAGCTCAATAAATACCAGTGGCAAACCATTTACATAAAGAATGAGATCGGGACGGCGATATGCACAATGTGGTGTCCGTCCTGTCGATTGAATCCATAACTGAGATACCACCAAAAATTCGTTGTTTTCTGGGTTTTCAAAATCAATAAGTTTTAGAAATTCATTTTCATGTTTTTCGCCGTTGGCATCTTCATAAGTAATCGATGCACCATCACGGATATCTGTATAGAGATCCATATTGGCTTTAATTGCTGACATTGAGCCACGGCGATCCATCAATTTAGAGACAGCAGTTTCAATAACGTCTAAAGGGACTCGGGGATTAAATTGCACGCATTTGGCAATAACACGATCTTTTAAGATGACATCTTTTTTGTCTGTTCGACCTGAACCATCATTTAAATCACTTGAATCTGTAGTAAGGCAGTTTAAATGCTCATATCCAAATTCTGTGTTTAAAAGCGCAATGGTTGCTTGTTCAATGTCATCTTCACTTATGAAGTTACGTGTTACTTTTGTCACAATTAATCCCCCTATATCCCTCTAAATACTTCTACTATTTTTATGACTTACTATTCTTGCATTGATGGTGGAAACTGAATATCTAAGTTTTCCACTGATAATTTCCCTGAAATTAACCTAGGCAGAAGACTATCTTTCTGCTCACCTAACAATCTATTCTGTTTTTGAAGAGTTAAAACTTCATCAAAGATAGGACGGCATTGATTTTCAAAGCTTTCAACTAGCAAGTCATTTGGCTTAAACAATTTAACTTTCTTAAAATTGCCACGACTTAATTCAGCAAAAGTTGCTCCTGATGCTAAAATTTCCAAATATGGCTTGGCAAATTTTAGCCAAAAATACAAATAAGTTAATGGAAACTCTTTGTTTGGAATACACGTTATAAACCCTTGATTCGTACATGCTTCAGTCGTATTTATTGATAACACACCAATTGTTGCTCGACTTGTCATCATAATTGAATAAGGAGGAAATAATTTAGCTGAACTCTTATTTAACCCAGTTTCATTACACTTCAATTCCGAATTTTCAATAAACAAACTATCTTGTCGAGTTAAATCGGAAGGCGTGTACCAATTGATTTCTCCATCAACCCAATATTCATCGACTTCTTTAGATGGAGTACCACCACCTAAAACAGCAAAAGAATCATTAACAGTTTGCTCTACCCAATCCCTAGGAACACCTTTTTCAAACTCTGTATTTTCCCAATTAGGAAAACGAAAACGTACAAACCATTCTTTATATAGCTCTTCAGCCATATTTTCTAAAATTTGGATACGCTTTTTATTTTTTTCAATAAGGTCATCGTAAGCTGAAAGAACAGCGGCGACCTTTTTCTGTGTTTGAATATCAGGATAGTTAAAGCTGAATTTCTTTAACTCACCTATAGCCATCCGCACTTGGTTTGCACTACCTCTAGCTCTAGACTCCACATGATGTTTAAAAAAAATAGTCTTGGTTAAATAATAAAAAAAATTATTTGACAAGATATTCCCATCTTTAGGTCTCAAAATTGCCGCATTCTGATTTAAGAAACTGCCTGAATAAATGTCTTGTACCTTTATAGTCCTGCCTACAACCGAACCTTGTTGTGAAGGATGAGAGCCAACTGTCGCAATACAAACATCACCAAATTTTAATTGATGATTCTTATATTTATTAAACAATGATTCTGGTAGATAACTATCATTTGAAGTTTCAGCTATCGATCCATTTACCATGTTTGTTACTTTAACCACGTAAATATCTTTCTCAGAATCTGAATATTCAGCCTCTGTCCAACTTCCACCATTCGTTATCTCAATAATCTCATCAAGGGTATAGACAGTCATCATTTACCCTCCACAAGTAACTTAAGATTTTGAACAACTACACTCGAAATTTCCTGACTTATCTTATTCAATTCTTCGAAGTCATCTGACATAGCTTGTAAATACTGTGAAAATTCTTCTTCAGTCCGACCATCTTCTTCAATAACTACACCAACATAACGCCCAGCATTTAAAGAGTAATCTTGCTCTTTTACCTCTTCAGGTGTTGCTAACTTACAAAGACCCGTTACATCTTCATATTCCGCATTTGGGAAACGCTCTTGTAACCATGAAATATGATTGAAGAAATACTCAGCTTCACTACGGTCGGCTTTAATATCCGCAAGTAAAGCTTTCACTTCTTTAATATCTGCTGATAAAGCATTTAAAACCTTAAGTTTGGCATCCTTTACTTTAAACAGATCTTTATTGTCATTTGCCTTCGCTTCAGTGGCTTCAGCACGAATTAATTTAACTAACTCATTGTGTGCTTTTTCTTTTTCACGAATTGCTTTGTCTAAAACCTTGGCTTCATCAGCAATAGTTTTAAAGAACGGCGTAAAGCTTGCTCTTAGGTTCTTTTGAACTTCATTCAGATTTTTCACTAAATCTTTCGTGATAGCCTGAGGAAAATCTTTTACATAAATATTAAAGCTTTCTTGCAACGGCTTTAACGCATGCCAATGTGTATTTAGCGTATCAACACTTTGAACAATGGCTACGTCATCTTTTAAAGCATCTTTGAGCTTCTTAAAGCTAGGCTCAACATGAGGAACAGTAGCTTCAAGCTTTGCCATTCCTTGTCTAAAGTAATCATCCACCAAACTAATATATTCATGATTTCGCTCCTTATGCAGCTTACTAATCATGGCAATATTCAGGATTTGCTCATCGGTAAAATCACGATGGGCACGGTCGATCTGTCTAAAGATGTTTCGGGCATCAATAAACAAAATCTTGTCATCTTGTTTATTTTTATCAAAGAACCACAACGTTGCAGGTAGCGTTACGGTATAGAACATATTTGAAGGCAAAGTTAGCATGCCATAAATCAAATTATTCTCGATCAATGTCTGACGTACATCAGCTTCTGAATTACGTGCATCTGAAGCTGAGTTAGGCATAACTAAGGCTGCACGACCACTATTAGATAGCTTCGCTTGCTCTGCATTCTTCAGTGAAGTGGCAAATAAATTAATCCAAAGGTAGTTGGCATTAGGCACTGTTTCAGCCTTGGCATTATCATCGGCTTTTTTAGTTTTGGTTTTGTTACGAGGTAAACCATAGGTATTAAAACGAGGATCTTTTTCAACAGTCGCTAGAGCCACATCATCCACGTTAAATGGTGGATTCGCCATGATGTAGTCAAACTTTTCAAAGCCCTTAAATGGATCTTCTGCATAAGAGTTTGCTTGGCGAATATCGCCTTTAAGGCCATTTACGAACAAGTTCATTTTGGCAAGTTTGCCAGTATCTAGCGTCTTTTCTTGACCGTATACAAATAAGCTATTGTTTGTCTCAGCTTCACCTAGTTTTTTGCTCAGCTCTTTACGACGCTCTACAAACTGTAAAGACTGAACGAACATACCACCCGAACCACAGGCTGGATCATATACAGAGCCGTTATACGGTTCGATCATTTCAACCATCAATCGAACAACTGAAGTTGGTGTAAAGAATTCACCACCTTTTTGACCTTCAGACAAGGCGAATTTACCGAGGAAGTATTCGTAAATTTTACCGAATACATCACCTGAAGCATCAGAAGGAATATTTGAAAAACTACGAACCAAGCCTTTTAAAGCCTGTTTACTTTGAGCCAAACGATTAAAGGCTTGATAATCATTTTTAGGCAAGACATCTTTAAAATCTTCTTGCCCTTGATGATATTCAATTGCCTGCATCGCTTCTTTAATTTTTGAGGCTAAATCTTCATTTTCTGGAAGTTCGAGTAAGTAGTTATAACGGGCATTATCGGGTAAATAGAAACCACAATGTTTAATGGCAATTTCAGAAAGAGGCTTTTCACGGCGTGTGCCTTTAAGCTCATTAAACTCTTTTAAAATCGCTTCTTCAGCAGCGCCGTATTTGTTATCAGCGAACTTTAAGAAAATTAGACCAAGTACAGGTGTTGAGTACTCATTCGGTTTCAAGTCTGTATTTGCACGTAGACTATCTGCGGCTGACCAAAGTTGATCTTCTAACTGTTTTAACTCATTGAGGTTCATAATTTTTCCAAATCAATTTATATATCCGATCTGCTCATTTTCTTTTAGCATTTATTTTTCCAGTTATGCCTTTTGCAAAGACAAGATGAATTTCTGAATCATCTCTCTTTCAGACTCTGGTAACTCTTGAATAGATTTAGCAATTGGGTCGGTGCCTAGATCTGAAGAGCGCTCTGTACGCCCCAATAGATAATCAGCAGACACATTCAAAACAACTACAAGCTTGTAAAAATTTTCTAAAGACGGCTTACGAGAGCCTGCTTCAATATGTGAAATAGATGTTGAAGGTATACCTGTTTTGTCAGAGATATCCTGCTGCGTCATTTTTCTTTGTGTTCTTATTTCTTTGAGCCTTGCACAAAACAGCTCAGAATCCATCTCAATCAACATAAAACACCATAAATCGACAATAAATACTTGACTATATCGACAAGTTTTCATATATATACATGACAGCATTTTATTGTCTATTTCGACAAAAAGACATCATCAAAAGAAATTAAAAGAGGAAATTTAATATGAAGAATAGTGTATGTGCATGAGTGTCTTATCTCGACAATAAAACACTCATGCTTTTCATCTCAAATCGCTGAAATGAAAGATGTAAAATTTCGACGTTTTACCTTTGCATTCTTTCATAACAGACCATTGAAGTAAATTTATCTTGGAGTCTATTATGAGCAATTCACCAGGCCACATCTCTATTACTATTCATCCAGCAATTCGAAGTTTAAATGTACGTCGAATTTCTAAAATGGTTGCGACAAAAATTATTGAAACTACAGCCTTACAGCAATGCTGGAATACTTCATTTTGTTTTCAGCTATCCGTAGCTGATCATTTAAATACTTACCAAGCTCTAACTTATTTTATAGATAATCAGTTTTTTGAAATATATGGTTTTAACAAATCTGAAATCGTTAGTTTTAATGAAATCTATGATGAGCTCTACTGTAAATTTAAAAACAAAATAAATTACTAAATAAATTATTGTACAAGTTGAGCTACATGAATAAGTTGAAGATAACTATATGATTTAAAATAGATTCATATTTTTCATCAACTTGCTCATGCTTACTTATCATGAGCAAGTTGAATATTTATATATTTTATACAGTTAGTGCCATGTAGATCAACTTATTCATATTGATTGCATCGATCAATATAATTTTAGAAATGTGTCGGCTCATCTAATCTATGAATCTTAGGCAATGACCAAAACCATACTTTTTCACCACAAGGCCTAAAAGGTTTAATATTTAACCTTTCTTGTGCACGCCGTATAGATGATAGACTCAGGCCAGCTTCTTTAGCCTGCAAGTGAATATTTTTTGCTGGCAATCTCTCAACATCGCTTAACAATTCAATCAAAAACTCTTTAGCAACTTCTACCGCAGAATTATTATCCCCAATATTAAGTTCAGCACTATTCAGCAACTCCTTAGCAAAGCCGTCAACTCTACCTAACCAATTAGTTTTCGTAGTTTCAATTTTATCTGCAATAGTCACAGACTCAAGTTGATAACAAATACCACCATCAAGTACCGAAATATTACTTTTTGCACGTACAAGAATATAATCACCCTCAGCCTCTCTTAGAGAAGCACACCAAGCCATACGTGCCAATGCACTGAATGCTTGGGAGCCTAGAATTCTGTCAGCAGGACTATTGTTTGCGCTACCTTTTGCAAAATGAGTAATCCCTAATATAGCAAAATCATATTGACTAGCTAAATCAACTAAAGGCTGCAACGATCGTCTCACATCATTGGCCTTGTTCATATCACCACTTACCGCAGAAATGATTGGATCTATCATTAAAAGCTTAAGGTCAGGATTTTCTATTATGTACTGCTCAATTTTCGGAAAATCTTTAGCAGGGTCAAAGGATTCTAATTTACCTTCTTTATTAGTACGTCCAGCAATAAACGATACTTTGCTAACATTAGCTCCATTTGCGATTAATCGAGGCTTTAATGTATCTGAAGGATCATCTTCAGTTGAGTAAATTAATACCTTTCCCGAGTTTTCACACTGCATACCATCTGGGAAAACCCCACCTGTTGTGATCGTTGCAATAAGTGCAAGAGAAATATTAGTTTTACCACATCCACCTGCACCTGCAAGAATCGTCATCTTACCCAGGGGTAGCCATCCAGCCCAAAGCCAATTGATCGCTGTAGCTTCAATATCCTGCATACTTACAATTTTTAGATCATTTTTTAACGCATTATTCATTTATAAATCATCTGTAATTGGTAATAACCTTTTAGACTTGAAAGTTTATTCAAGCCTAAAAGGTAGAGTTGATTATTTAATTTCACCAGCAAAACGTAAAATGTCATTGCGGTTCCAGCGAAGCAGACGACCATGCCTTTTGGGAAGTATCGGTCCATTTTCATAGATAGCCCATTTACGAAGGGTTTGGGGTTGCATGCCAAGAAGCTTAGCCGCTTCAGTTGTTGTTAGTAATAAGCTTTCTTGCTTCATGATGAAGCATCCTGTTCAATTGAATTAAGTATTTTTTAGTTGATTTTTATTGTTTTTATCAGTGTACAGATATATGTTAATTTCTTGACACTTGACAAACAAAGCATTAAATGAATTTTAAAAAAAGTGGGCGCCCACAGAAGACAGTAATAGATATCTTGAAAACATTAATCTGGTTTGAATATGTAGCCGTTCAAGTTTTCCAAACATATCAAAAACGAAATGTCACTCCATCACAGAACGAAAAAAAATCTAATAAAGCAAGTCTAAAAAGTTTAGAAGTTTTTTTTGATCAAGAGGACTCAAATATTTGGTACAAATATTCGATTGGCTCAAACAGTCCAAATAGTGAAAGCCTAGCCTTGGTCGACAATAAAATTCCATGCTCTTCAATATACTTTAACCACCCGATTTGGAACTTTTTAAAAACTCTACCTACTGGCAAACTTGATTTACGATTTTTTTATTCTCAATTAAGTGAAAACTCTAGACAACTTTTAGAAAGTAATGAGGTAACTTGTTTATTCAATTTTACTTATACAGACGGAAATGATTTTTCAAAATTTGAAAATTTACTAGAATTTTATAGTTGTATTATTTATAGGTATTACCAAGCTAAATTTAAAATCGATCCAAAAGAAGTAGAAAAAATTTATTTTTACTTCTCTAGAAATACCAATCACATTTTGAACCAATTTGGCACAATCGGATATTTTTTATTAAAATTAATGCGACTTCACCTTCTTCAACCAGAAGACTCTGTATCAAGTAGCTTTACTATCGAATCCAATTTAAATCAACAGCAGACACTATCACGCATACTAAAAGAGATAAATCTGAATCCAAAAAGATATCAACCCCTCACAGAAAAATTTGATACTTTTCGTTTAGATGGTGATTCTTATAAAAACCCTAATACTTACATTTTTCTTGAGGATGATATCATCTACCCATAATAGTCATAATAGTTGATCTATTTTGCTTACCATGTGCTTACTAAAACACAAAAACAAAAAAACCACTTACGATTAGTACACGTAAGTGGTTGTTTTATATGGTGGGCCCAGACAGACTTGAACTGTCGACCAACGGATTATGAGTCCGCTGCTCTAACCAACTGAGCTATAGGCCCTATATGCTGAAAACTTTATTTATCAATAAGTTCAGGCGTCATGAATACTAGCTAAGATTTTTTGGAAAGACAAGTGCTTTTATAACTGCTTGAACATTTAGGCAGCAATCATGGGCGACTTGTCTTAGTCAAAATTCAGTTACTTAAGACTTCAGTATAGGAGGCATATAGAAAAATGAGATACATGCTGCATCATTTAAGATAAATGAGCCTGTATCTTGAATTTAATCCGGTCTACTAAGCGTAAAACTGATAGATTTAAGGTCTTAGTATATCTATAAGGTATCAAAATTCTTTATTACTCAGGCAGCAATGTTAAAGGAATAGCCTAGAACTAAAGAAGATAGAATGACTAGAATTCAGACTTCATTTCTTCGTCTTTATGTAAATCCTGCTTAATTTCGATCAAAGACCATACAATTATAAGCGCAAAAATCAATAGGGAGACTACGAAGGCTGTCATGTACGTCATACTTTTCAATCTCAGAGTAGAAAGAATAAGAAAATAGAAAAGACCTGTATCTGTCTTCTTCTTCGACAAAAGTCTAATAACTAAAGTGTGCTCTGGATAGTCATTTTTTCATCATTTTAAGACTTTTTTTGTATCTAATGATATTTTTAAGATCTTAATATTGTTTTATTTATATATATTAACTCTTAATCTTGCAGCTTAAAAAGATGAATAAATCATAGATTTTTACATTATTCGCTGATTTTATTGGAAAGCCTATTGACTGTATGGGCGAACAAGATGAAATTATGCAGTTCTCTACATACAGCTTTTACTTCTCCATACTTATGCTAAATAAATTCCTTGGCGAATCTGCATTTAAACTTGCAGGTTGGCAATATCATGTCGAACCCGATGTGCTTGAAGATAAACAGGTCATTATTGGGTTTGAACATACCTCAATGATGGATGCGGTACTGTCAATTGCCCTGTTCCAGATTTATGACCTCAAGGTTCATACCTTGATTAAAAAAGAATTATTTAAAGGACCGTTTAAACCGCTATTGAACGCTGTGGGTGGTATTCCGGTTGACCGCAAGGCCAGTAAAGATATCGTGACCCAGATGGTGGAACATTTTCAGAACAATGAAACGTTCAATCTGGTGATTGCTCCCGAAGCAACACGGGCTAAACAAGGTGAAGCACGCAAACCAATCCGTACCGGTTTCTGGCATATTGCCAAGGCTGCTAATGTACCAATCGTGTTGTTATATGCCAACTCCAAAACCAAGCAAGGCGGTATTCTGGGCAAGATTTATCCGACAGACCTTGCGCATGACCTGGCCTTGATCAAGCAACTTTATAAAGACAAGGTTGGTCTGGATATCGTTATTCCAGAATAAGCTTTTTAAAAAGAAAAGCACGGACATGAACAGCAATCCTGCTGTTCATGTCCTGTTCATTCATCTCTATAAATGTATAAAAATAAAATCACAAACGCTCCATCCTATTTCTACTCTTTCTTAATTTAGCGCTTTTTTTTGCTTTTATTCTGAAATCTCAAATCCAGGCACTTTTTTTTAAAAAAACGCTTATGGTAGAATTTCGGCATTCTGATAGGCATACAGCCAATCTACAAGGAGCATAGTTCGCATGGCGGGTCATTCCAAGTGGGCCAATATTAAGCATCGCAAAGCAAAACAAGATGCGAGTCGTGGTAAAGTTTTTACCAAATACATTCGTGAATTAACCACTGCTGCAAAGCTTGGTGGTCCAGATACTGCAAGCAACCCTCGTCTACGTGCTGTGGTTGAAAAAGCATTATCAGTGAATATGACACGTGATGTGATCAACCGTGCCATTCAACGTGGTGCTGGTGGCGAAGATAACGATGACCTGAAAGAAGTGACCTACGAAGGTTATGGTGTAGGTGGTGTTGCAGTTATTGTTGAAACCATGACTGATAACTTGAACCGTACTGTGCCTGACGTACGTCATTGCTTCTCTAAAACTGACGGTAACTTAGGCACCAACGGTTCGGTTGCATTCCTGTTCACGAAACGTGGCGAGATCACTTTTGAAGATGTGTCTTTGGAAGATCAAATCATGGAAGTGGCATTAGAAGCAGGTGCTGAAGACATCGAAGTCACTGAAGATGATATCCTGGTCATTACCACACCTGAAGCTTTCGGTGATGTTCAAGATGCTTTAACTGCTGCAGGTTTAAAATCTGACAATGCTGAAGTGGTGATGAGCCCTTCAACCAAAGCAGAAATCACAGACATCGATCAAGCAAAAAAAATCATGAAAATGATTGATATGCTTGAAGATCTGGATGATGTACAAAACGTATATACCAACGTTGAATTCTCAGATGCTGTTTTAGCAGAACTTGATGCTTAAATATGACTGATTCAAAAAACGCACCTTAGGGTGCGTTTTTTATGGCTGTCGACCACCCTCGTCTTTGATTAAACTTTATTGAGTAATCCGCTACAGTTAAAGACATTATATTCTTTAATGACAAAGCTGGAATGCAGTGCAACCACGTGCTCAATTTTTCCAATCCGCTTAAGCAGGATTTCACTATAATTTTCCATATCTCGTGCCACGACTTCGACAATAAAGTCCGCAGACTGACCGGTGACCAAAAAGGTATTAATCACTTCGGGAATGCTTTCCAGTTCTTCCAGAAATTTAGCAAAAGTATCGCTATCGTGTTTGCTTAAGGATACCTGTAACAGCACATGCAGACTGAAACCTAATTTCTGGTAATTGATTTCACGTTTTAAGCCACTGATAATATTATGATCGATTAAATGTTTGATCCTGCGATGCACCGAACTCACAGATAAATTCACCCGCTCGGACAGTTCATTCAGATTAACATCTTCATGGGTCAATATTTCTAGAATATGTTTATCGAAACGATCCAGTTCCATTTTTATACTCTTATATCAATAATCAATAGATGCAGAAAATTTTGCGCCATCTCTGTTATACAATATTTATTTATTTTTCACAAAACTTTCATATTTTGAAATTTTTTTCCAAATGGGATCTCATTTTATAAATACGGTTTTCAGGAGGGTTTAAATGACCGTTAATCATATAAATTAAAAACATGACCAATGGTATTTTAAGTTAAATCTTTATTTTTAAATTATTTAAATTGGGTAAACACGGCAACAGATAGACTACTCCTCTCAGCCCCTACACGACTTAACCGTCCATCTTTTATAAGTGTATAGAAATAGATTAAAACAAAGGCGCTTTAAAAACAAAAATAGCGTATTTCAAAAATATTACACAAGGAACGGTCATGGCTTCTAAACTTTTAAGCTTGATAAAAACAAAAGTGAGTCCTGTTTTAACCGTCGAAACCCAAACGAAGAGCTTATTGGGCGGCTTATTCGGTGGAACGACATCAGGTACCCTCACCAATCTTATTGGCAATCTCACCGGATCCAATACTCAACCTTCAGTCAGCTCATTATTAAATAATCTCCTTTCTGGAAGCAGCCTGAGTAGGACAAATCTCAGCAATTTATTAACTCAATTTTCTGGTTCGAATGCCTCAAGTTTAAATATTCAAAGCCTGATCAGTAGCTTAACCCAATCCAATGGCGGTAGCTTTAATATTACCCAGGTCACCAATTTATTAAAGAGCTTAATGGGGAGCAATAGCAGCAGCCTGGATCTTGAGGCTATTTCTAAACTGGTGGGCGGCTTATTGGACGGCAGTACGGGCAATATTGATATTGGTAAAATTTCTCAACTGGTCGGTGGCCTGATCGGCGGTTCAAGTAATATTGATATTGGTGCCATTGCGGGTCTGGTCAGCAACCTCATCGGTGGTAATGGTGATATCGATATCGCGAAAATTGCTCAACTGGTTAGTGGCTTAATCGGTGGTTCAAGCAATATTGATATCGGTGCGATTGCTAGTCTAGTCGGCAACCTGATCGGCGGTAATGGCGAGATTGATATCGCACAAATTGCTCAACTGGTGGGTGGTCTGATTGGTGGGTCTGGCGGATTGGGTGGCGTGGACATTGGTGCCATCGCAGGTCTGGTCGACAATTTAATTGGCGGTAATGGTGAGATTGATATCGCACAAATTGCTGAATTGGTCGGTGGTCTGATCGGCGGTTCTGGCGGATTGGGCGGTGTAGATATCGGTGCCATCGCAGGTCTGGTCAGCAACCTCATCGGCGGCAATGGCGAGATTGATATCGCACAAATCGCTCAGCTCGTTGGCGGCCTGATTGGTGGTTCTGGCAGTTTAGGTGATATAGATATTGGAGCAATTGCAGGCTTGGTGGGTGGTTTAATCGGTGGCAATGCAGACAGTGATTTTGATCTTGGTGCTATTACCGATTTAATTAGCGGCTTTGTAGGCGGAAATGCGACGGGTGGTTTTGATGTCGGTGGCTTCACTGACTTACTGAGCGGTCTGATTGAGAATGGTGCAAATGGCGTAGACTTGGGTGGGTTATTGGGTAATCTGAATCTCGGTAGCGATCTGGACCTGGGTGGTATGATCGGAGGTATTTCCTCTGCTTCAAACGGCTTTGACTTAGGCAGTATTGCCGAAGGTGTTGGTCAGTTGGTGGGTAGTGGCTCTTCGATTGAATTACCTGACCTCGGTGATCTTGTGCAAGGTGTGGGCGCGACTGATTCCAATATTGATCTGTCTGCTATCCTGCCTGGCATTAAAGATACAATTCAGAATATCGGCAGTGGCGGTTCTTCATCCGGATTTGATTTTGGTTCACTCCTCAATAATTTTACTAAAAATATTGATATCGACCAGACTAATCCTTGGGGTTAATCATAATCTCATCAAAAAAACGCGCTTCATGCGCGTTTTTTAATTCTTGGATTGGCATTTAAACTTATACACCACGCCAGTCTACCCGGGCATTACGTTCGGTTCGGTAAATACGGCAAATATATTCACCCAGTGGAAGCTCATTCAAATACTGCTGATAGTCGCGATATTCTTCGGACAAGGTTTCAAAATTTTCTTTTTCCCATGGCGTACCTGGAATCGCCAGAAGCGGTGCCAACATGGAACAGACTGCAATATCCGCCAAACCTAAACGATTTCCGACAAAATAATGCCCACCTTGGCTGACCAGCATCTGATTGAGCTGCTGTACCGCAACATCGATGTGTTGTTTAGATTCCGCCACGGTTTCCTCATTCAATGCATAACCCTTGGCCACCATCGCTTTCAATAAAGGTTTAGAAAATTTTTCAAACTGGCGCAGATAGCCCTGCTCACCAATTAAAATATCCAGAGATTCATGATCAGAAGTCAGTGCTTGAGAGAGCATCCAGCGACGAACATGACGACCCAATTCCAGAGTAATTTCATTAATTTCTAAAGCTTTATTTCGAAAATATCCTTCTGCGTGCAGTAAACGATGTTCTGGATAAGTATCATCCAGATACAGAGCAATCTGGGTAGAATCTGCGATCCATCGGTCCTGATCACGCAAAATAGGCAGACGATTCTGTCCTGTTTTCAGGCGGGCAAAAGCGCGGTGTACCCCGGGTATCAGATTGTGAGCAACATAATACAGCTCTTTATGGTCCAGCATCCAACGTGCTTTTTCGCAAAAGTGAGATAAAGGAAACTGGTATAAAGTTCGCATGTATGCTCCATGTTTATCGTTATTGGATCAGGGCGTGTAGGCCGCTATTTTATTCAGATACTTTAGTCACTCACTTTTAGAAAAACAATGTGATTTTTATTCAAAAGTAAAATACTCGCTGATTATTCCTCTATGGCTGGTGGACTCACAACACATCTTGGAAAGCTCAACGATTCATTTTAGGTCGCCAGAAGCATTTGATTGCAATAAACCACAAGCACATGACCTGACTTTAGCCGTGCTTTCATGTAAAATCGGGGGCAATTTTTATATAACGCTTTTGTGAGTTATTTCATGGGTTTTAATTGCGGTATTGTCGGCTTGCCGAACGTTGGTAAATCTACACTTTTCAATGCCTTAACCAAAGCTGCTATTGCTGCAGAAAACTTCCCTTTCTGTACGATCGAACCAAACACCGGGATTGTACCTGTTCCTGATCCACGTTTAGATAAATTGACTGCAATTGTTAAACCGCAACGCGTTATTCCGACTTCTATGGAATTTGTAGACATCGCAGGTCTGGTAGCGGGTGCTTCGAAGGGTGAAGGCTTGGGTAACCAGTTCCTGGCCAACATTCGTGAAACTGATGCAATTGCTCACGTTGTGCGTTGTTTTGAAGATGAAAACGTCATTCATGTGAATGGTCGTATTGATCCACTGGATGACATCGCTACGATTAATACCGAACTTGCGCTTGCAGACTTGGATGCTGTAGCCAAAGCGATTACGCGTTTGACTAAATCTGCCAAAGGTGGCGACAAAGAAGCGCTAGCCACTAAAGCAGTTCTGGAAAAAATCCAGCCTTTACTGGATGACGGTAAACCGGCTCGCGCAGCGGACCTAGATGATGACGAACGTAAACTGGTTCGTGGTTTTGGCTTAATGACGCTTAAACCAACCATGTATATTGCTAACGTTGCTGAAGACGGTTTTGAAAATAACCCACATTTAGATGCAGTGAGAAAATTAGCTGCTGAAGAAAATGCGATTGTGGTTCCACTTTGCAATCAGATTGAAGCTGAAATTTCATTGCTTGAAGATGAAGACCGTGCTGAATTCCTTGAAGCAATGGGCATGGAAGAACCTGGCTTAAACGTGGTGATTCGTGCAGGTTATTCATTACTTGGTCTTCAAACTTACTTCACTGCAGGTGTACAAGAAGTTCGTGCCTGGACTGTAAAAGTTGGCGCAACTGCACCACAGGCAGCAGGCGTGATTCATACCGACTTTGAAAAAGGCTTTATCCGTGCAGAATGTATCGCTTATGATGATTTCGTACAGTACAACGGCGAAGCCGGTGCGAAAGAAGCGGGCAAATGGCGTCTAGAAGGTAAAACTTACATCGTTCAGGATGGTGACGTTTTACACTTCCGCTTTAACGTCTAAGTAATTGCTGTTTGAAAAAGCCCCTTCTTGGGGCTTTTTTATGGGCTATAAAAAATATGTATAAGCTCAATAGACTTTAGACTTTCTACCAATGCATAAGATCAACACATATTAACAATAATGATAACTATTATCATATATAAATATTAAATTAGGGCGTATCTTAAATCTAATGAAAAATAACCTAACTCCATTCTTCCCAAGGAATCCTGCCAATGAGCTCTACACCTTGCCTGCACTGCCTTATGCTTATGATGCGCTAGAGCCTCATATCGATAGCAAGACTATGGAAATTCATCATAGCAAGCATCATCAAACCTATATCAATAATATCAATGCAGGAATAGCGGGCACAGAATGGGAAGATTTATCGGTCGAAGCCTTAATTAGCAAATTCAATGAAGTGCCCGAGCAACTCAGACAGAACGTGATCAACAATGCCGGTGGGCATGCCAACCATTCCCTGTTCTGGACAGTGATGAATCCAGACGGCGGTGGTCATCCCGAAGGTGAAATTACCAAGGCGATTGAACATGAATTAGGAAGATTCGAGGCATTTAAAGAAGCATTTACCCAAGCAGCGCTTAGCCGTTTTGGTAGTGGTTGGGCCTAGTTAAGTATGGCGCCAGATCAAACGCTTATTGTAGAAAGTAGCGCCAATCAGGATTCTCCGCTGATGCATGGCAATATTCCCCTTTTAGGTCTGGATGTTTGGGAACATGCCTATTATTTGCTATATCAAAACCGTCGTCCGGAATATATCTCTGCTTTTTTCAATGTCGTGAACTGGAAAGAAGTAAATCGTCGTTATCTGGAAGCGTTAAACGCGCTTTAAATCTTTGAGGAAATCGACCATGTCTACACGTACATTGATTCAACGCATGATTGGCAGCACACTCCTGATCTGCGGTGTAATGGTGCTTTTATTAGAACAAGTGTGGATACCTTATTTTTAAAGTTTATTTTGCTAAAAAAGCCAGTCATTCAGACTGGCTTTTTATAGGTACATTTAAATGGACAAAGGTTTATTGCATATTGGCAATTGCAGTACCTTTTTGCTTAGGATCAGTATTTCCGAGTGCAGGATGGGCAATGGCATTCTGACATTGCAGTTTATCACGCTCATAATCCGCCTGTTTTTGTTGCAGGCTGTTGCCATTTTCCATAGTCGTCCGCGCCCATATTTCCAGACTGGTCAAGGCTTTACGACACAGGGCATATTTGCCTTCGGTCACCGAATCAGTCATTTTGACATTAATCCGCCAGTCTGTACTCAATTTACGTGCTGGTTGACGTACCTGTGTTTCCAGCTGATCCACTTCTTTATTATAGACCAGTGGATCTACTTCATTGATCAACTGCCATGCGGCATTGGCATAAGCCGTCGCATCATTGCTCAGTTTAGGTGCCGGTTTAATTTCTGGCTTATCAGTCGATTGACTGTCATTCCCACACGCTTGCAACAACATTGCCGTGCTTATTAAAGCAGCAGTCAGCATCGTGCGTGTCTTGAACATCCACATATCAGGCTCGCCAATTTAAACATTTCGGCACTATGCTATTAAATTCACGTAGAATACACAATCTTCATTTGGCCCATCGTTCAACTCTCCTTCAAGGTGTGTCGTGTCTGAACCGAATCAACTCACTACGCAACCTGCTGGCTTCTGGCAAGGTGCAAAAGATAGCCAAGCGATTATCTTCACTTATTTACCGGTGTCGTTTGCTTTTGGTGTGTCAGCCACTCAGTTTGGCTTTACCGCCTGGGAAGCATTGTTCCTGTCCTGCTCGATGTATGCAGGTGCCAGCCAGTTCCTGGTGGTTGCGCTCTTAGGTAGTGGTACATCCATCTGGATGACGGCATTAACCGTGATTGCCTTGGACATTCGCCATCTGCTCTATGGCCCTGCGTTACAAAATCTGATTCAAGACCGGCTGAATTTAAAGAAAACGGCAATCTGGTCTTGGGGTCTGACCGATGAAGTCTTTGCCTCCGGCATGATCAAGCTTTCACAGCGACGTCAGGAATGGTCGGAATCCTGGATGCTCGGTTTAAGCCTGTTTAGCTGGATGTCCTGGGCACTTGGATCTTTTCTGGGTGGTTTATTTGCTGATCAGGTCAGCAACTTGCCGCAATTCTTGCAGGCAGCACTGGATTTCTTATTACCTGCACTGTTCCTGAGTTTCTTGTTGGCTGCTTTTGAGAAGAAACATACTTTTGTGGTGGCAGTGACCATTCTGGTTTCTGCGGTTGCCTGCTATTTTATCGATCTGTCTGCCGCGATTTTCATTGGTATTAGTTCCGGTATTTTCGCTGGTCTGTTCAAGCACTATATTTTGAAACAGCCGGATCCTGAACACGCAGGAGATCAAGCATGAATCTAGAGATTATTCTGGTCGGAATTTTAGTCGGAATCGCCAATTTTGCCTCGCGCTTTGGTCCTTTTTTTGTCATTCAGAAATTTCAGCAAGGTTCGCAAAAACGCGGAGCGTTGTGGCTAAAAATTGCCTTGGGTTCAATTGGCATCGCTGCGATCAGCTCCATGTTGGTGGTTGCTACCCTGCCCCCTTTATTAGAAACACCGAATAAAAGTTTTGCGATGCTAGTTGGCTTTATTGTGCTCACGGTTTTGTACTTTAAGTTTAAACGTATCGTGATGGCGACCCTAACTGCAGCACTAACCTATGGTCTGGTCTATACTTATGTACCCGTGACTTTTTAAGCTTTAACTAGTTAATCAATCGAAACAAAGACTTCTGCTAAACTCACAGTATAGGTCTTTTTTTATATAACAATAAAAACAAGGAAGGATGTGCATGTTTGAAGTCAAACAGGTGATTGAAGGCAAAATCTTTATTCATCATCGGCGCGATGAAATGTTAACTGTGTTTCATCGACATGAAGTACCGGCACAGTATTTTGAATGTTTTATCAATGCTCAAAATTTTACCGGACATTTTGTCGAAATACATGCTCAACCTGCTGATGAAGTCCGTGTTGTTTATACAGAAAAATGGCCAAAATAAAATCATAGCCATGTTGAATCACACTCAGCAAGTTTTACATTTGCATCCCAGCGCCATCATTTTTAGTCGATGGAGCTGGATGCATCGGGTCATTCCTAATTTAATCAAAATTATAGCTGTTTCCCTGATCTTGCTAACTGGCTTTTTCTTTCTGGTTACCGCAAGTTTTGAACGTGCCGTGCAGGATGCAACCCTCTTTAGCTTTTGGGGTTTATTGTTAGCATCGATTTTGGTCGGATTACCGATGTTGGCATTTTATTCTTATAGACGAGCACAAACTCGAAAACTACTACATCTATTCGCTCTAAGCCCAGAGCATTTTCTAGACATGGAAAAATTAAATCCGCCAAGCCGGATTTATCCTTTAGCAAAACCAGTTGAGTTACTCACAAATACCTCAATTTCAAGCCCCGATAATATTAAAAAACTTTATAAATAAAACTGTTGGTCAATATCACAATTTTGTATGAATCTTGGCTTAACTGCCGGCTCAGTTCTGCTATGCTAAAAGTCCATAAAATCAAGCATGGATGATCTAGATGAGCGTAACTCTTGGTACTCCCCTTCAATCTTCTGCCTATAAAGTTCTATTATTGGGTTCTGGTGAACTGGGCAAGGAAGTGGTGATTTCACTACAACGCCTTGGAGTCGAAGTTCATGCTGCTGACCGTTATGATCATGCACCGGCCATGCAAGTTGCGCATTATTCCTATACTTTGAATATGGCAGATGCTGTAGAACTCAAACAACTTATCCATCAAATTCAGCCTCATTTAATTGTTCCTGAAATTGAAGCGATTGCAACCGAAGTGCTGCTTGAAATAGAAGCCCAGAACATTGCTACGGTCATTCCTTCCGCCAAAGCCGTTAATCTGACCATGAACCGTGAAGGTATTCGTCGTCTGGCTGCGGAAGAACTGGGGCTACCAACCTCAGCTTACCGTTTTGCCGACAGTTTAGAATCTTTTCGCGCGGCCTGTGATGATGTCGGCTATCCAAATTTTGTGAAACCGGTGATGTCATCTTCAGGCAAGGGCCAGTCTCGTGTCACAAGCTTTGATGAAGTCGATGCGGCCTGGGAATATGCGCAAACCGGTGGCCGGGTCAATCAGGGTACTGTGATTGTAGAATCACAAATTGACTTTGATTTTGAAATTACCTTATTGACTGTTCGTGCAAAAAATCCAGAAACCGGCGAAATCGAAACATCTTATTGCGACCCGATCGGACATCGTCAGGACTCAGGCGATTATGTGGAAAGCTGGCAGCCTCAGCCGATGACTGCGGCCGCGCTGGAAGAGTCCAAGCGTATTGCCAACAAGGTCACCACAGCACTCGGTGGTTGCGGAATCTTTGGTGTGGAACTCTTTGTAAAAGGCGACAAAGTGTGGTTTAGTGAGGTTTCCCCGCGTCCCCACGATACTGGACTGGTGACTTTGGCTTCCCAATTTCAAAGCGAATTTGAGCTGCATGCACGTGCTATTTTGGGCTTGCCGGTCAATACTGCACGACATAGTGTAGCTGCCAGTGCGGTAATTTATGCTGGGGTAGATGATCGCAATCTTTCATTTTCTGGCCTGAATCTTGCTTTAGCAGACGGCAATACCGATTTGCGCCTGTTTGGCAAACCAGAGGGTTTTAAACGTCGCCGTATGGGCGTTGCTACCGCACGTGCGGAAAATATTGAACAGGCACGTGAACTGGCCCTACAGGTCGCAAACCAAGTTAGCGTCAACCAAAACTAAGCTGAAATACCAACGGACGACTGTACATGATCAACACCCATCCACTGCTGAATTACGCTAAAAGTAACCATGACATTAAAGCCATCAATCAATGGCGCAGTGATGTCGAATGTCAGCTGCAGGAAAGTTTTGAAAATGGCCAGTCGATTCGGGATATTATTCTGGCGCGCTCCAATCTGATTGATGAAGCATTGCAATTTCTCTGGCAGCATGCCGAGCTGGATCAAACCGATTTGGCTCTGTTTGCGGTCGGAGGCTATGGTCGCCGTGAAATGCTGCCTTATTCTGATGTCGATATCATGATCTTGTCTGAAGATGAGATTAGCACGGAACAGGAACAGCTGATTTCCACCTTTATTTCATCGCTTTGGGATGTCGGGAACTTCAAACCGGGCATCAGTGTCCGTACCATCAATGAATGTGTTAATCAGGCCAGCAGTGATCTGACCGTCGCCACCACCCTGATTGAAGCCCGCCTGATTATTGGCAATGAAAACCTGTGCAAATGGCCACGTCGCATCGTGTCACGTACCTGGACTGACAAAACCTTTTTTGATGCCAAGATGGATGAGCAGCATAAACGCTATGCTCAGCACAACAATACCGAAAGCAATCTGGAACCGGATATTAAAAATGCGCCGGGTGGTATTCGTGACATCAACCAGATTGGCTGGATTGCGAAACGGCATTTCCGCGTCAATCGCATTTATGATCTGGTGCATCTCGGTTTTATTTCAGAATTTGAACTCGGTGTGCTTGAGGAAGCCGAAAGTTTCCTCTGGGAAATCCGTCATCACCTGCACCGCCTGACCAAACGCGATGAAAACCGCTTATTGTTCGATTATCAGCGTGATATTGCAGCCAAATTTGGCTATGTACGTGAAGATGCGCATCATCCAAACTATCCAATTGAACAGTTCATGAAGCGCTATTATCGCAGTGCGCAGCAGGTGTCGACGCTGAACGAAATGCTGCTGGCCTATTTTAATGAATCAGTCATTACGCCACGTTTACCGCAATATGAACGCCAGATTGAAGAAATTAATGAAAATTTCAAACTGGTCGATGGCAAACTGGCTGTCCAGCATCACAAAATTTTCTCGGAAAATCCAAGCGCAATTCTGGAAATTTTCTATCTGTTGGCCAATCGTCCTGAGATCGAAGGCATTCGTGCGCGTACCTTACGTCTGCTGACTTTGGCTGGAAAACGCATTGATCAGGATTTTCGTGATAATCCGGTGCATCAGGCACTGTTTATGGCGATTATCCGTTCACCGCATCGACTTTATGACACTATGGTTTCCATGAAGCGTTATGGTGTGCTTGGAAATTACATCCCGGCCTTTGGACAGATTCTGGGACTGATGCAATATGACCTGTTCCACATTTATACAGTCGATGCGCATACTTTATTGTTGCTCCGCAATTTAAACCGCTTTAAAGAACCTGAATTTGCCAAGGAATTCCCGGTGGTCAGTTCAGTATTCCAGCGTCTGACCCGTCGTGACATCGTCTATCTGGCAGCAATTTTCCATGATATTGCCAAAGGCCGTGGCGGTGATCACAGTGAACTCGGCGCCAGCGATGCGATTAAATTCTGCCGTAGCCATGGCTTTACTGAACGCGAAAGTAATCTGGTAGCCTGGCTGATCCAGAATCATCTGGTAATGTCTGTCACTGCCCAGAAAAAAGATATCTCTGATCCAGATGTGGTCAAAGAATTCGCCGAAAAAATGGGTGATATGGAACATCTGGACTATCTGTATACCCTGACAGTCGCCGATATTAACGCCACCAATCCGAAGCTATGGAATACCTGGCGCGCTTCCCTGATGCGTCAGCTCTATACCCAGGCGCGCGACGTGATCCGTTCTGGTCTGGGCCGTCCAGTTGATTATCAAATGCTGATTGAAGACACCAAATTTGCGGCCAGCGAACTTCTAGTTCAGGACTTTTCACTGGATGAAGTGGAAAAAGTCTGGCAGGAACTTGGTGATGATTATTTCCTGAAAGAAACAGCAGATGAAATTGCCTGGCATACCAGTGCCATTTTACAACACGGCGATAATCCTGCCCCGCTAGTGCTGATGCGGGCACACCGTAAATATGCCCAGGATGCGGTACAGATCTTTATTTATACGCAGGACCAACCCAACCTGTTTGCTACCACGGTGGCTATTCTGGATCGTATGAATCTGGATGTACAAGACGCAAGAATTATTACTGCCACTAAAGCGTTCAGTCTGGATACCTATGTGGTACTGGACCGTTTTGGCACCTTATTAACCGATCCGGAACGCGAAGCCACAGTCATTGAAGCTCTGAAAGATGCCTTGAGTCATTCAGATGAATATCCGGGCTTGATGCAGCGCCGGATTCCGCGTCAATTACGTCATTTCGATATTGAAAATACAGTCGATATCAGTGTCAATCCTGCCTTGAATCAAAATATGGTCGAAATTGCCACTCTCGATCATCCCGGTTTACTTGCCAAAATCGGCGGTTTATTTATGATGCAGGGCCTGGATATCCACTCTGCAAAAATCGCCACACTGGGCGAACGTGCCGAAGATATATTCTTTGTCACCAAAAAAGATGGCAACCCTATGACACCTGAAGAATCTGCTGAATTTGCAGCTGCACTTAAAATTGCACTGGATGAAGCCTCTCATCAGGTTTGTAGTCAACACTCACATTAAAACGCGGTTACTTATTCATGAACTCTAGCTTGTCTCTACTGCATCCTTATCCGTTTGAAAAGTTAAATCAGCTTTTTGCGGATATCCAGCCTGCAAATATGCCTTTAATTCCCCTGTCGATTGGTGAACCGAAGCATCCTGCACCAGAGTTTGTGAAACAAGCGATTATCGATAACTTTAAACATTTATCGACGTATCCAAACAGTAAAGGCCTGCCTGAGCTACGCGAAAGTATTGCTCAATGGCTGACGCGCCGTTTTAAGCTAAATAGCATCAGTGCAGACAGCAATATCCTGCCTGTTTCTGGTACGCGTGAAGCGATTTTCTCGTTTGTACAGGCTTTGGTAAATCGTGAAGAGGCACCTTATGTGGTGATGCCGAATCCGTTTTATCAGATTTATGAAGGTGCAACACTGCTCGCAGGTGCAAAACCATATTTCATCAACTGTACTGAAGAAAATAACTACCTTGGTGATTTTGATGCTGTTCCGGCAGAAGTCTGGGAAAAAACGGCACTGTTATTTGTCTGTACTCCGGGCAATCCAACCGGTGCAGTGCTGTCTAAAGAACAGTTTAAAAAACTGATTGCCCTGTCGGATCAATATAACTTTGTGATTGCTTCAGACGAATGCTATTCGGAGCTGTGGTTTGATCAGGCACCTGTAGGTTTACTGGAAGTTTGTGCTGAAATCGGCCGGGATGACTATAAAAACTGCGTGGTGTTCCATTCACTGTCTAAACGCTCTAACCTTCCGGGTATGCGTTCAGGTTTTGTTGCCGGTGATGCCAGCCTGTTAAAACCTTATTTGCAATATCGTACTTACCACGGCGCAGCGATGCCGGTACAACATCAACTGGCTTCAATCGCTGCCTGGGATGATGAAGCGCATGTGGAAGAAAACCGGGTGCAATACCGTGCCAAGTTTGATTTATTTCAACAGGAACTCGGACATTTATTGCCACTCAAAAAACCGGATGCAGGTTTCTATTACTGGTTAAAAGTTGACAATGATGAAGCCTTTGCTAAACGCCTGATGGAAGAAGCACATATTAAAGTACTTCCGGGTCGTTATTTATCCCGCGATACTGAACAGGGTAATCCGGGTGAAAATCATGTACGTCTAGCACTTGTGGCCGATCTGGCGCAATGTGAAGAAGTCATTCAACGCCTGAAAGCCATCCTCTAAGTTTTAATCAAAACTAAAAAACCCACTGGTTTAAAGTGGGTTTTTTACTTGAAATCAGATGAGTTCTATTTTTATCTCATACTGAGAATATGACACTAATGATTACAATACTTTGGCAATTTCATCTTCAAGATCTTCAGGCTTGGTGGTTGGAGCAAAACGGTTCAATACCTTGCCATCACGGCCGATCAGGAATTTGGTAAAATTCCATTTAATTCCATTGCCTAAAATACCTTTGGAATTATTGGTTAAATAGCGAAAAATGGCGTGCGCTTCAGGGCCTTTGACATCCACCTTGGAAAACATCGGGAAAGATACGCCGTAATTCTTCTGGCAAAATTCACCAATCTGTTCATTGGAACCCGGATCTTGACCACCAAACTGATTGCATGGAAATCCCAAAATTTCCAGACCTTGATCTTTATATTTTTCGTAAAGTTTTTCTAATCCTGAAAACTGTGGGGTAAAACCACACTTACTCGCTGTATTGACGATCAAAAGTACCTTGCCTTCGTAATCTGCAAGTGGCTTGCTTTTGCCATCTAACAATTCAGCTTCAAACTGATAAATGTTAGTCATGGATAGGTTTCCTCATCATTTTTTTCTTGTGTTTCTAAGTCCAAAGAAGCCGAGTTGACACAATAACGTAAGCCCGTCGGCTCTGGACCATCCGGGAAAACATGCCCTAAATGTGCGTCACAATGATGACAAACAATCTCAGTTCTGACCATTCCGTGTGAAGTATCAGGTAATTCTTCTACCACCGAACTGCTGACGGGACGGTAGAAACTTGGCCAGCCACAGCCGCTGTCATACTTGGTCTCAGACGAGAACAGTGGCGTGCCGCAGCAACGGCATACATAGGTGCCATCTTGCTTGGTATTCCAGTATTTTCCAGTAAATGCCGGCTCGGTTCCCTTCTCGCGCGTAATGCGAAACTCCTCAGGTGATAACTCTCTTTGCCATTCCCGGTCTGATTTATTGAGTTTTCCCATGATCACATACCTTTTTATCTTGCTATTTAAAATAGGATAATCCTATATTTACGTGATTCATTTTAAAAATTCTAGTCTTTATTCAACATTTTACAAAAGACATATAATGCCTAAAAAAGCAAAAAGAAAGCAAATATAAAAATAAAAGTAAGCAATTTTTACATTAAATGTTTTTTAGTGAGCAAATTTAATGGTATTCTTAGCTCTAAATTTGCTCAGGATTAAAAAATGTCGCAAAAAAAGAGCGTAATTTTTAAAAATCTGCTGCCTGTGATCAAACAATATCAGCAGCTTGGATTTACGCATGAAAAAATTGTTGCACTACTTCGAGATGAACATGATCTCGATCTAGTCACAACTGAGACATTTAAAAGTTATTTATATCGTTATGCAAAAGTGACCTCCACTCCTTCCGAGAACATCAAAATGCCGAACACTTTCCAAACCCCTCGCGAGATCAAGAAATCATCTAAGCTCGAGCATGTGTGCTACGACATTCGCGGACCTGTGTTACGAGCGGCCATCGAGATGGAAGAAGCCGGTCACAAAATTATCAAATTAAATATTGGCAACCCTGCCCCATTTGGGTTTGAAGCACCACAAGAAATTATCAACGATGTGGCTTTAAACCTGCCGAATGCGATTGGCTACACGGATTCCAAAGGGATTTTCCCGGCGCGTAAGGCGATCTGTCAGTATTATCAGCAAAAAGGCATTCTGGATATGCACGTCAATGACGTTTATATCGGTAATGGTGTGTCTGAACTGATTGTTATGGCCATGCAGGGTCTGCTGGATGATGGCGACGAAATGCTGATTCCAATGCCGGATTATCCACTCTGGACGGCGGCAGTGAATCTGTCTGGCGGTACAGCGATTCATTATAAATGTGATGAAGAAAATCACTGGTATCCAGATATTGCCGATATGGAAAGCAAAATCACGCCAAATACCCGTGGTATTGTGATTATTAACCCGAATAACCCGACCGGTTCGGTTTACCCACGTCATGTGTTGCAACAAATCGTCGACTTGGCCAAGAAATATGACCTGATTTTATTTGCTGACGAAATCTACGACAAAATTATCTACGATGGAATCGAGCATGTTGCGGTAGCAGCTCTGGCTGGCGATCAGCTCTGTGTCTCATTTAACGGTTTATCTAAGGCCTATCGTATTGCTGGTTTCCGTTCCGGCTGGATGGCAATTACCGGCAATAAAGCACGTGCAGCAGACTATATTGAAGGTCTGGATATGCTGGCGTCGATGCGCCTGTGTGCCAACCATCAGGCACAATATGCGATTCAGACTGCACTAGGCGGTTATCAGTCGATTAATGACCTGATTCGCCCAGGTGGCCGTTTATATGAACAGCGCAATATTGCCTGGGAAATGCTGAACGAGATCCCAGGTGTGTCTTGTGTCAAACCTGAAGGTGCGATGTACTGCTTCCCAAAACTGGATCCGAATGTGTATCCAATTCAGGACGATGAAAAACTGATGCTGGATTTGTTACGTGCAGAGAAAGTACTTCTAGTACAAGGTACAGGCTTTAACTGGCCGACACCGGATCATTTCCGTGTAGTATTCCTGCCGGCTGAAAATGAACTGCGTGAAGCCATTACCCGTGTTGGCCGTTTCCTGGCCAAGATGCGTTAATTCTTGAAATAGACAATATAAAAAACCGCGTCTCAACGCGGTTTTTTATTTCTTTGAAAAAGTTCAGGCTTTTGGCTGATGAAATTTTAAAAATCATACGGGCTTACTGGAGCAAATTTCTGCACTCAATGGTTTCTTCTCCGACAATTTCCCCTAAATCATGAAGATTCATGTTATTTTTTGACCAAATATAAAATTCTATGAGTACACGGATGTCCTCAAACACAATGAAGCTCAGCCTTTTTCTCTGCCTTAGTATGTGCTTGGGCATTGGCATCCTTCGCTTTTCTTATACCGCACTGTTACCTGGCACACGCGAAGCCTTTGGCTGGAGTACAGATTTTGCCAGCCTTTTGGGCAGTGCCAATTTGCTGGGTTATTTAATCGGTGCATTTACCGCGATGCGCTTGCCTCAAGACCGCAGTATGAGCACTTATATTCAAATTTCAGCCTTTGCCGGTATGTTCAGCCTGATGTGCTGTGCATTTTCTGGTTTCTCTGAAGCGTGGTATATCGCTTGGCGGGTTATTTCCGGGATCAGCGGTGGACTGATGATGATCTTATCGCCGAGTGTGGTCGCGCAGTGTTGTGAACTTCAGGATCGTCTTAAAATCAACTTTATTGGTTTTAGCGGGATTGGACTAGGCGTTTTAATTGCGACCCTGTTTCTGCCTTATCTGGATCAAATTTCCATACAGACTGCATGGCTGATCTTATGCGGTTTTGCTTTGCTTATCTGTATCGTTTTAAGTTTACTGATTCAGAAATTTAAGCCGTATTTGTCCACACAAGCTCTTGCAGTTACCTCTCCTCTCTCTTTGAATAGCGTCTTTTATAGTTTATTGACGGTCTACGCGTGTAGTGCATTCGCCTATATACCGCATTCACTCTTCTGGATTGATTATTTAAGCCAGCAGTTGGGATTGAGCTTGTTCTGGATTAATTTCAACTGGATTCTGTATGGAATAGGCAGTGCCTTGGGTGCCTTTAGTGCTTATGTGCTGGCCAGAAAATGGGGTAATTTTGCTGCCCTGAAAATTCTTTATAGTCTTTATATTGTGGCTATTTTTATTGCGCCTCTAGATGCCTATCCCTTACTCACTTTTAGCTCTTCCTTTTTTACCGGGATGTTAAATCCGGCTGTGGTCTTCCTGACCTCCTATACCATTTTACAACTGTATGGACTGGCTTATAAAAAGCTCTGGAGTATTGCTACCTTGTGTTTTGCCTCGATTCAGCTGATCGGTGGACTCAGCTTTAGTGCGCTGCAATATTTTGGATTGAGCTATCATCAACAGTTCATACTGGCCACATTGGTTCTTTTATTAGGAACATTGCAATTGTTCTGGTACACACGTCCTGTCAGACTCAAATCTGAACAACAAACTCCGCCAATTTCTGCTCATGGAGAAGGAACTAAATAAGGATAAGGATTGGTTGCTCCTTGCCCACCTAAATAAATGCCATAATGTAAGTGCGGCGGGGTATTTTTGGCATTACCTGTATTACCCACATAAGCGATGACTTCACCTGCTTCCACCCAGTCGCCTTCCTGAATATGCTCTGCATAACCATCCAGATGTGCATAATAATGCTGGCTCATACTGGGACCTGTCACCCAGATAATTTTTCCACCCAGATTATTGGTGCCAATCCTACGCACAATCCCTTGGGTCGCGCTAAATACTGGCGTACCGCGTTTGGCAAAAATATCCGTTCCTTCGTGTTTACGACCGGCACTACGTGCTGCTCCCCAGGTATCATTAATTTGACCAACTCTGACGCCTTCAACCGGAATCTGTAACGGAGCTTCCAACTGGGCTCTCTGTAATTGCCAATATAGATATGGGGTTTTCCAGCCCGCTGCCTCCCCTGAAGGAGGTGGTTGACAGGCAGTCAGTAGAAAACCTATAGATAACAGTAAACTTATAATCCGAAGAAATTTCACCAATATTCGCATTAAATTAAATAGATGACTTTTATCTTAATCACAACCGCCTAATTTAAAGTCACAATCCTGTTATTTTTAGTGATGATTTTATATTAGCCTTCAAATAACAAAACCCTCAAATGAGGGTTTTGTTATTTCAGGTGGATAGGAGATTATCTACGTTTTTTAGCACGAGATGGTTTCGATGGTTGTTGCTGTTGTTGCTGTTGCTGCTCTTCATTCTGAGCATTGTCCTGCTTGTCTTTTTGTTGGACCTGCTTATGTCTCGCTTTAGCTTTAGCCATGATTTACTCCTTTGGAGAAACGTCTCTATATCACTGGAAGTTCCATTCATCACTGTAACGTTTATACAAAATAAGCCAATCGCTGAGCTGTATCCAAATACGTCAATGTAATACAGTCTTTACTAAGTCATTCAGCTTAGAACGAATCATTTCTAGGCTCATTACACTTCTTACATGATCTTGCAGCCTGATACTTATTTTAACGTTTAGCTCTGATCTGTTCAGACTTTGCCTGAAAATAAGGCCATAAAAAAACCCGCAATGACTGCGGGTTTTTCATTCACAAATTGCATCGCAATTTTAAGTATCCATCTTGTCGATAATTGCTTCACCAAACTCAGAACAACGCAGCAAGGTCGCACCTGGCATCAGACGCTCGAAATCGTAAGTCACCGTTTTTGACGCAATCGCACCTGAAATCCCCTTGATGATCAGGTCGGCAGCTTCTGTCCATCCCATATCACGCAGCATCATTTCTGCAGACAGAATAATCGAACCCGGATTTACTTTATCTTGTCCGGCATATTTAGGCGCTGTGCCGTGGGTTGCTTCATAGACTGCAATCGAACCGCCAATATTGGCACCTGGTGCAATCCCGATTCCGCCGACTTCCGCAGCCAGCGCATCAGAAATATAGTCACCATTTAAGTTGAGTGTCGCAATCACAGAATAATCCGCTGGGCGCATTAAGATTTGCTGCAAGAAAGCATCGGCAATGACATCTTTAATAATAATGTCTTTGCCCGTTCTTGGATTTTTAATTTTAACCCACGGACCACCATCTAAAAGCTCACCACCGAAACGTTCCAATGCGACCTCATAGCCCCACTCTTTAAACGCCCCTTCGGTGTATTTCATGATATTACCTTTGTGCACTAGCGTCACACTAGGCTTGTCATTCTCAATGGCGAACTGAATGGCTTTACGCACCAGACGCTGGCTACCTTCTTTGGAAACAGGCTTGATCCCGATCCCACAATTGTCTTCAAAGCGGATGTTGGTTACACCCATTTCTTCTTTCAGGAACTTGATAACTTTTTTCGCTTCTGGAGAATCTGCCTTCCATTCAATTCCGGCATAAATATCTTCTGAATTTTCACGGAAAATCACCATATCGGTCAGTTCCGGATGATGTACCGGTGACGGTACACCTTCAAACCAGCGTACCGGACGTATACAGACATATAAATCCAGTTCCTGGCGTAATGCCACGTTCAGGGAACGAATACCACCACCGACTGGCGTGGTCAGTGGACCTTTGATCGATATCACATAATCGCGTAGCGCTTCGAGAGTTTCTTCAGGCATATAGGTGCCGTAAATTTTGTCAGCTTTTTCACCGCAGTAGACTTCCATCCATTCGATGGAACGCTTCCCAGCGTATGCTTTTTGCACAGCAGCATCTACCACAGTTCGCATTGTTGGTGTAATATCTGCACCAATTCCATCCCCTTCGATAAATGGGATAATTGGATTATTTGGTACGTTGAGTGACAGGTCTGCATTAACGGTAATTTTGGTACCATCCACAGGTACTACGATTTTTTGATATCCCATTATTAGTATTCTCCCGGATGCCGCTGACAAATCTAAAATAATTGCCGATTAGGCAATACTTTCAACTGTTCTTAACGCATAATATTCTAATCCAGATTTGTTGTTTTTGAGATTTATACGGGAAATAACAAAATTTCCCTTTTAAATAAACCTCTACATTTTTTAAATTAATGTAATTATAGAAGTTATTTCCTATGAAAATCGTCATTCTAAACAAACCTTATGACGTCCTCTCCCAATTCCGTGCGGATGAAAAGCACCCAACCATGGCTGATTTTGTCAACGACAAAGATTTACGTCTTGCTGGCCGTTTGGACATGGACTCAGAAGGTCTGGTTTTCCTCACCGATCACGGTGGTCTCAACCAATATATCACCAATCCTGCCAATAAAAAGTTTAAAACTTATATGGTGCAAGTGGAAGGTGATGTGACCGAAGAAGCACTTGAGCAGCTTCGTAAAGGTGTTGAACTGAAAGATGGCATGACGCTTCCTGCACGTGCTGAAAAAGTGTCTGAACCGGAATGGTTGTGGGAGCGTAATCCTCCTGTACGTTTCCGTGCCTCTGTTCCAACGTCTTGGGTTGAGATTTCGATCTGTGAAGGTCGTAACCGTCAGGTTCGTCGTATGACATCTGCAGTAGGCTTCCCTACACTGCGTTTGATCCGTACCAAGATTGGTGAGATTGATTTAGTTCGTATGGGATTACAACCGGGCGAGACCAGAGAAATTGAACCCTTACTTTATCCAGACTTTCAGAATGTTCCTGCGGAAGAACCATACCGTTCACGTTCTTATGTGAAAAAGCCGGGTGGTACGGGTGGTAAACCAATGGTTCGTAAGAACAAAGATGGTTCTGTGAAAAAGTCTGGCACCAAACGTATCTGGCAAATGGACGAAAGCGAAAAGCCGAAACGTCGCACCAATGGTACTACTCGTCCAAATACCAAGGCACCACGTGGTCGCGGCCGAGGTCGTAGCTAAGTTTGAATAAATCCAATCAAGCTCACTTCGGTGGGCTTTTTTTTATTACATAACTTCAATATTTTTTATTTTTCAATCTATTAGAATAATTATAAGTATTCATTTTAATGTGAGTCTCATGAAAAAAATAATTTTCGCTTTAGCTGCGACTTCCCTTTCAACTTTTAGCTTTGCCAATCCGCTGAGTGTGCATGTACTTAATCAAGAAACTGGCCTACCCTCTGCTAATGTCACGGTCACCTTAGAAGCTCAACAAGGTGAGAAATGGGTCAAGCTCAATGAAGCCAAGACAGACAGTAATGGTCGTATTAAAGAATTTTACCCTAAAGACACCGCGTTACAAAAAGGCGTTTATAAAGTAACGTTTAAAACGGGTGACTGGTTTAAGACCAATAATCAGCGAACTTTCTTCCCTGAAGTACCGGTGGTCTTTGTGATTGATGGCACTTTGGAGCACTACCATATTCCGCTGCTATTAAGTTCTTATGGATATTCAACGTATCGAGGGAATTAAAAAATTAGTAATTTTCATCATACGATTTAAATGTAGTTTCAATTCGCTACTTTTGAATTGGAAGAATTTTGATGGGTTAATACTTGTAAAATAACTGTATTTTCATTCCCAGACTCATAAGCTAAATCATAAAATGCTGTATATTTATTATTATAAATATCTATAAAATTTATTTTTAAAGTTAAATACTTATCTTTAAATTTTAATATTCGATTAATTTGTGGGTCAGTTAAGATAAAATTTACTGTGTTAATCTCTTGTGGATCGATCTTATAGAAATTAGATCCAACAACGTCAAAATCTAAAATAATTTCGATAAATTTTGCCACACTATCTCCTTCATTTTTGAGTTTAAAGCTTAGCTCCTTACGATTTTTAGTGTGTAACTGATTCTCTAAAGTGGAAAAACGATTTTTATTTAAATTTAATTTAGCATCATACAACTTTATAAATGGTCTTTTTTCTTGTACTAACATTATTAATTGCTGATTTTGCATTTCAACTAGTCTAGTTTGTTGCTTTACACCTTCTTTCATCTCATCAATTTGAAGTTGTAATGCTCTTTCCTGTTGTTCTAATGCTTTTGTATTTTGCTCTAACTGTTTACCTTGCTGAACATATCCTAAAATCAACCAGAGAAAAGCAATTGGCGCAAATATTCCCGCTAGAAAATCTCCAAGCTCATTTAATGAAGTAGGCGAACTCAATCCACCAAAAATCCAAAGAGAAATGATGACAGTAAGCCAAATTACTGTAATTCCAATTCCCCAATTTAAACTATTTTGATTCATCGTCTAATAATAAAAAACCCATACCTGAATATTGGTTTTACCTGCTTTTTCTTATGTGTGCAAACAAGATTTCTAACTCCTCCCTCTTGTCATTTTGCCTACCCAATGCTATTTATGATTCACATATTTAATAATTTAAAATAAAACGTATCTTAAAAGGAGTTTTGTAATGGATCAGCAAGTCAGCCAGATGTTTAATCAGGACCGTTTAATTCAGCATCTTGGTGCTCATCTGGTTTCTTATAACCATAATTATGCAAAGATCGAATTAAAGGTGACTGAACAGCATTTACAGGGTCATCAGACCTGTAATGGTGCCGTGATTTTCGCATTGGCAGATGCAGCTTTTGCCATTGCCTGCAATACCGGTGAACATCCGGCAGTCGGTCAACATTGCGGTATTCATTATTTAAAACCGGGCTTGCTTGGCGACACACTGACTGCTGTAGCAGAACATAGGGCCAGTAGTGGCCGTAGTGGCATTTATGATATTCAGGTGATGAATCAGCATGATCAAATCGTGGCGGAATTCCGTGGCACATCACGACTGATCGTTAAATAATTTTTTAAAACTCGAGGCAATAAAAAACCGGTGACGATGCACCGGTTTTTAAAATTAAGAATAATTATGGATTTAAGCTTTAAGCCATTTCTCAGCTTTAGCCTGATCTTCCACTTTCAATTCCACTTCGGTCAGTTCAGAACCCGCGGCTTGAACGTTGAAGGTCATCATTTCATCACGACGGAATACATACACCGTAAAAGTACCTTGCTGTTTTGCATAGCTTTCAACAAGTTTGGTCGTTGCTTTTAAGCCATCAATTGCAATGATGACATCATTGGCAGAAAGGCCAGCGAGTACAGCAGCACCCTCACGACGCGCAGATTGAACCAGCACACCTTCCGGCTTATCTGCCAGTTTTAAACCGAATGGCAAAGACTTGTCATTTTTCAGGCTATAACCCATACCAAACTCAGGGAAGAGCTGATCCAGCGGCAACTCATCTGTGGTATTGATTAAGTGATTAATCTGTTCTGACCAATCATCTCCTGTCAGCTCTTTACATAATTCAAAGATCGTCCGTTCATGCACCTGAACGCCCTTCTGGGCATTTTCATACAAACGGCGCATCAAGGCATCCAGACTTGAACCACGTAAACGCAAACCCAAATCCAGGCACAGTGCGACTAAACAACCTTTGTTGTAATAGCTGGTACCCGCATTATTCGAGTTTTCATCCTGACGGTAGAATTTCACCCAGGCATCAAAACTGGATTCAGACACTGACTGAATCGCACGTCCCGGATTTTGCAAATAACGGTTAATCTGTGCTTTTAACAAAGCAATATATGATTCCTGATTAATCACGCCGCTACGCAGCAAAATCAAATCATCGTAATAGGAAGTAAAGCCTTCAAAGATCCACAGCAAAGACGTATAGCCTTCTCTGTTTAGATCATAGTTCACGAAGTTTTCAGGTCGAATAAACTTCACCAACCATGAATGGAAATATTCATGACTGCATAGACCCAAGAAACGTTGGTAATCCTTCGACGGTTCTTCAGGTTCATTGGCCTTAGGTAAGTCATCGCGTGGCGTAATCAGGCTGGTAGAATTTGGATGCTCCAGACCGCCATAGCTATTACCGGTTGCCATGGTCATAAAGGTATAGTCTGTAAACGGTGCCGAACCAAACATTGAAATTTCTGTAGCACAAATTTTTTCAATATCTTGCTGCATACGCGCCGCATTCATGGCATGTTTACCGGACACCACAAATTCATGTGGAATACCATTTGCTTCAAAGCTGAAACGGGTTTGTTCTGCCAGCTCAAATGGCGCATCAATCAATTCGGCATAGTTTTTGGCTTTGAGCGTGAAACGGCCTTTGACCAGACTTTTGGCTTGCATGCCGGTTGCCAGCTGAAAATGCTTTAATTCATCTGGCAGGAAAATTTCCAGTTCAATTTCTTTATTTTCCTGACCTTCTAGCCCTAAACATGCACAAGCAGGATTCACATAGAGACGATTTTGATCCACATATGCACCACGAACGGACAGGTCATAGGCATAGACATCATATTCTACCGTAATCAGTTCATGATCAGTATTGAATAAACGCCATTTGTTCTTTTCAAATTTCTGGATCTGTAACTGGCGCCCATCTTCATCATAGGCTTTGACCGCTTCAATGTGCTTGGAAAACTCTCGAATCAGATAGCTTCCCGGAATCCAGGTCGGTAATGACAGGACTTGGGTCGGGTCCGCAAGAAAACGAACAGTCACGTGAATAAGATGCTGACGATAATCGTCAAATTCAATTTGATAATGCAACATAATGAACGATATAAAATTAAAATAAATGAGATATAGCTTAGCTTAGCATTTTTTAAGCCAGTATGGTTTAGCTGTCTTATTTGTCTACATTTACGACTAGCTATCTGTATAAAAAAGGCATAGCATGCGTGAAAATTAAATCGTTCAACACCCGCCGGGTTATCAAGGAACACCATTGAAATACATCATCTCACTGATTGCGGTTTTCAGTTTATTTATTTCTGCATTTTCACATGCTGCCCTACTCAATATTGTGCCTGAAAGCGTTGAAGCTGAAGCCTGGACCATTCTGGATTCACAGTCTGGTCAAGTTATTGCAGAGCACAATGCCGACGTGCAACGTGCTCCGGCTTCGCTGACCAAAATGATGGTGGCTTATATTGCCTTAAAGGAAATTGAGGCTGGGAAATTAGATAAAAATGAAGTTTTAACCGCGACGTCTGTGGTGAAAACAGTGATGTGGGATGAGTCACAGATGTACCTGAAAGAAGGTGATCTGATTTCAGTCGATCAGCTCCTGGCGGGCTTAATTATCATGTCTGCCAATGATGCCGCGGTGACGCTGGCTGAGAAAATTTCGGGTGGTATTCCGCAGTTTGTTGAACGCATGAATCAGGAAGCCAAAGCGCTGGGCATGCAGCATACCAATTTCCAGAATCCGGCTGGCATTACCATGCCAGAGCACTATTCGACTGCCGCCGATTTGGCCAGACTGTCTATGGCGGTGGTGAATGAAACCCCGGATTATCTGTATTATTCAAAGCAGCCAAGCTTCACCTATAATCAGCATTTCCATCGTGCGACCAACCGTGTGCTTCAGGTTGATCCCACAGTAGATGGTTTAAAAACCGGTTTTACCCGTGCAGCGGGCTATAACCTGGCATTAACCGCCAATCGCGTTACAGCAGATTTTGAAATGCCGAATCGCCGTCTGATTGTGGTGGTGCTGGGTACTAAAAGTGCCGCGAAACGCGCTGAAGTATCACATAAGCTGATGAATCTGGCTTATACCTATACCCGCAATGAAGTAGCGATCAAAGATCAACAACTCCTTGCTGAGTTGCCTGTAATTAAATCCACCTTAAAAATGTTTAAGGTGCAAACCAAGCAACCACAGATTATTACCACTTCTTTATATGATCAGGGCTACAGTATTGACCTGAACCAGTTTGATCAAACCCAACAGCGTGTCATGCTGAATACAGGTGATGGCGTTTTAAAAAGTATCGAGCCATTACAGGAAACTCAGACCCATATCAATGTTGAAGTGAAAGCATCTGAACTTATTGCCCCTTTGGCCACCATGATGCCTTTGGCGACTATTCAGGTTTATCAGAATAATCAGTTGATTCGCACCATTCAGATTGAAGATCATGTCGAAATTGAAGAAGCCAATCTGTTTCAGAAATTCTTTAGCTGGCTACAAGGCTTATTTAGTTTGTTTTCAGACAATACGCCAAGCGTAAAGCTTTATCCTTTAGATAGATAATAGCGCTAAATCTCAAGTAATTTCCCTTTAAGCTAGAAGATCTACTCGCTGATCTTCTGGCAGATTTTCTTTTCTCCCTGCATCACTCCCCAAGACAGGGAAACTTACCTGCCCTCACAGAATTGCTACGTTTTGTAATGTGTATAACAATTTTAACCAAGACGCGATCTGGCCCATGCCATAGTATATTTTCTCTCTATTTCTCTTATTTTTATTAAAAAAATAAACAGGTTAATCATATATGACAGCACATAAAATCGTGATTGTGGGTGGTGGTGCCGGTGGTCTGGAACTGGCAACTCAGCTGGGTGAGAGCTTGGGTAAAAGCGGCAAAGCGCAGATTGTTTTAGTCGATCAAAAACTGACGCATATCTGGAAACCGCTGCTGCATGAAGTTGCCGCAGGCACCTTAAATCCACATGAAGAAGAAACTAATTATTTTGCCCATTCAGCCGCACATCATTATGAATTTGTCTTGGGCACATTCACCGGTCTGGATCGCGAAGCTAAACAGATTGTGGTCGAAACAGAATATTTCTCCAAAAAATCCCAATCCAAGAAAAAACAGCGCATTGACTATGACACCCTGGTACTGGCCTTGGGTTCTACCTCGAATGACTTTAATACCGAAGGCGTCAAACAGTTCTGTCATTTTCTCGACAGCCGTCCACAAGCTGATATCTTTCAACAGGATCTGTTGCATCTCTACCTGAATGCTCAACATGAAGCTTCGAGCCGTGAACTGAATATCGCGATTATTGGCGCCGGAGCAACCGGAGTAGAACTGGCAGCTGAACTGGTGGAAGCCAAACACAATTTCTTTAAATATGGCTTGAACAAGGTCGACCCAAATAAAGTCAAAATTACCTTGATTGAAGCGGCGGATCGTATTTTGACTGCGCTCTCGCCGAAAGTTGCTGAACATACCATGCAACAGCTGGAAAAATTCGGTATTGAAATCCTTACCAGTCATCGTGTGGCCAAGGTAGATGAAGACAAAATTTATTTTGCAGATGGCTCAAGTCTGGATGCCGAGATTAAAGTCTGGGCCGCAGGTATCAAAGCACCTGAAGTCTTGGCACAACTGCAAGATATGGAAAAGGACAATATTCACCGCTTGAAAGTCTTCTCCACCCTGCAAACCAAATCTGATCCAGACATTTTTGCTTTTGGTGATTGTGCTCACTGCCAGCCTGCTGCAGATGAACCGGTCTTGGGTCCACGCGCACAAGTGGCTAGCCAACAGGCCAATTTCCTGGCCAATGCCTTAAAAGCACGGATCAATGAGGAAAACTATTTACCGATGTTTAAATTTTCCGACAAAGGCTCACTGATTTCCTTAAGCCAGAATAAAGCTGTCGGTGAATTACTCGGTCAGGTCAATGTGCAAGGCTTTGTTGCCAAATCGATGTATGTTTCTTTATATCGAATTCATCAGGCGACCATTCATGGTTATGCGCATGCTGGCATTCTCACCGCAAAAGATTTTGTTACACGAAAAATTTCTCCAAAGCTGAAATTGCATTGAAATTCCAGAATTTGGCGCAATCAATGAAAAAATCGTCAACAAAATTGTCAAATTGCGTTTTTTTGCTAATTTTAGTCTACAAAAATGCAATTTCACTTTATGATGTACCCTTAAAAAATTGAATGGATCAATTAACATGACTGCTATTGCAAATAACCTCGTGGTTTCTTTCCACTACACATTGACTAACGCAGAGGGTGAAACTCTCGACCAATCTCAAGGTGAACCACTTGCCTATTTGCACGGTGCAGGTAACATCATCCCAGGTTTAGAAAATGCGTTAGAAGGCAAAACTGTAGGTGAAAAATTCACTGTAAACGTTCCTGCTGCTGAAGGTTATGGCGAATACAACCCTGACCTAGTTCAAGAAGTTCCTGCGCAAATGTTCCAAGGCGTAGACAACATTCAGGCAGGTATGCAGTTCCAAGCTCAAACTGATGACGGCGTGCAAATCGTAACTGTTAAAGCAGTTGAAGGCGACAATGTTGTTGTTGATGCTAACTTCCCACTTGCTGGTCAAGACCTGACTTTCGAAGTTGAAATCGTATCTGTTCGTGAAGCTTCTCAAGAAGAATTAGATCACGGCCACGTACACGGTGTAGGCGGTCACCAGCACTAAGATCTTCTGATCTTGAGTGAAAAAAGGCAAAGTCAGACTTTGCCTTTTTTATTGCCTGAAAATAGCCCGCAGAATATTAACCATCCAATTAGCTATAAAAAAAGCAGAGCCATTGCCCTGCCTTTTCAATCCGATCTAGCTCTCCTTTTAAAGGAGGATCATCAAATTATCTGTTCTGGTTATAAATCTGCATAGCGGCTGGCAGATTTTGACGCATTGCGGCAATACGTTGGCTGCTTGATGGGTGGGTCGATAAGAACGCCACACCGCTGCTGCTTTGCTTACTCATTTTTTCCCACAGGGTAATGGCTGCATTCGGGTTATAGCCAGCACGCGCCATCAGCATTAAACCACCTTGGTCAGCACGGCTTTCCAGATTACGCGAGTATGGCAAGCCAATACCGATCTGACTACCTAATTGTGCTGCTGCAGCGCCACCTTGACCTACACCTGCTGCATTTAAGCCAATACCCAAGGCCAGATCAGTCAGGGCTTGAGCACCGATTTTCTGCTTAGAATGCTCTTCTAAGGCATGCACCATTTCATGCCCCATAATCGCTGCAATTTCAGCATCGGTCAGATTCAGCTTCGTCACGATACCAGTATAGAATACAACCTTACCACCTGGTGCAACAAAGGCGTTGACCTGATCAGATTTGAGCACAGCCAATTGCCACTGGAATGCTGTACCAGTTTGATTCATCTGGTTAGCAATTGGCTTCAAACGGTTAAATACATTATTAATCCGTTTATAGGTGGCTGAACTGGTATCCAGTTGACCTTTATTGCGCGCATCATTGACCATAGTATTATAGCTTTGGCTCGCGGATGCATTTAAGGTCGCAGAATCGGCCCCAGCAATATCGGCAATGGTGGTACAACCTGATAATGTGACGACTGTAGCAGCCGCCATACTCAATAAAAGTTTATTCTTCATTATAATTTACTCCGCCTTGGCTCAAGGGCAATTTACATTGTAAAAATTATAAGTGAAAGTATGCAGCAGCTAAACGTTTAATTTATTCATCTTCTTATAAATTATGTAATTTTTAAGCCAAATACTGTATCGCCAACCAATAAATCAGACAAATAATATTGAGGCCCAAGTAAACTTGACTCAGTGGTTTGATTTTCTGTTCAAGCACTTCATCTTTACGTTTAAAAAATAAAAAAGCATTTTGCAATAAAATGATAGGCACTAATATACAGGCGATAATGACACTCAGACCAACTAGCGCTGCATAAATCACTTCGGGATTTTGAGTTTGCGCACGAATAATCATCATGGCAATTGTTGGCGCCCCGCCCATTGCGAATAACAATGAATAAAACATGGTCGCCGATATATTTTTTTGCATCCTGCTGCTCATTTTTCTTTCTTTATATGCTGCTATGTTAAAGCACATCACGCCACATTACCGATGCAACTTTAGTCTTGAAATACCTGCATAAATTCAGCATATAAAAAACCCATCCGAAGATGGGTTTTTATCATTCAAGCTTTAATCAGATGAAGATTAAGCATCAAACGGGTGACGAAGAACGATGGTTTCTTCACGGTCTGGACCTGTTGAAATAATGTCGATAGGACATTCAATCAATTGCTCAAGACGTTTTACATAGTTCAGTGCAGCTTCTGGTAACTGATCCAGTGATTTCGCACCGAAAGTTGACTCAGACCAGCCTGGCATAGTTTCGTAAATCGGTTTTAAAGTTTCGAATGCAAGCGCATCAGAAGAACCGACACAACCAGAATCTGCAGCTTCATAACCCACACAGATTTTCACTTCTTCTAAACCGTCAAGAACGTCAAGTTTAGTCAGGCAAATACCAGAAAGTGAGTTTACGTCAACTGAACGGCGTAGAATTTCAGCATCGAACCACCCACAACGACGTTGACGGCCAGTAGAGGCACCAAATTCATTACCAATCGTACCGAGGTGTTTACCAATCGCATCACCCGTGTCATTTGCAGCGTCATACACCAACTCAGTTGGGAATGGACCTGCACCTACACGCGTTGTGTACGCTTTAGTAATACCCAGTACATAGTCAAGGTGCAGAGGCCCCAGACCTGAACCAGAGCTTACGCCACCAGCAGTGGTATTCGAAGAAGTCACATACGGATATGTACCGTGATCAACGTCAAGAAGTGAACCTTGCGCGCCTTCGAACATGATGTTATCACCGTTTTTACGGTAGTTGTGCAATTCAGTAGTCACGTCCACAACCAGTGGCGCAACAACTTTACGCCATTCGTCGCAAAGTGCCAGCACGTCTTCCAGTTTAACTGCTTCAACACCGTAGTATTCAGTCAGCTGGAAGTTATGGTAGTCCAGAAGTTCAGTTAACTGAGCAGTAAGATGATCACCACCACGTACCAGGTCAGCAACACGGATTGCGCGACGCGCTACTTTGTCTTCGTATGCAGGACCGATACCGCGACCTGTCGTACCAATCTTCGCATTACCACGTTTTTTCTCACGCGCCTGATCAAGTGCGATGTGGTTCGGAAGAATCAATGGACAGTTTGGAGAAATGCGTAAACGTTCTTTAACAGGAACGCCTTCTTTTTCAAGAATATCCATCTCTTTGATGAGCGCTTCAGGAGAAAGAACAACACCGTTACCAATTAAGCACAATACGTTTTCACGTAAAATACCTGATGGAATGAGGTGTAAGACAGTTTTCTTACCACCAACCACAAGAGTGTGACCTGCGTTATGTCCGCCTTGATAACGAACTACCGCTGCCGCTTGATCTGTGAGCAGGTCGACGATTTTACCTTTACCTTCGTCGCCCCATTGGGTACCAAGTACCACAACATTCTTGCCCATAATAGCCTCATTACATCATGCTGTTAAAGTTGAAAGCCCCGCTCAGCGACATGAACACTGAGCCAAGCAGTTAAATCGTTTTGACTGTCCACTCACCATTCGCATTCACCAGCTGGTGCGTCGCATATGGAATCGAGTTTAAATCATCATTACCCAGTAACTGAATTACACTTAAGCCTTGTGCGCGAATGTTCTGAATCGCATTCAGAAGTTCTGCATCAGTGCCTTTAGGCGCAACCACGACCTGTACCGCGTCAAACTGACCTGCGCTTAAAGCATATAAGTCACAAGAGAAACCGGTTGCCGGACGCGCGCGGCCAAAATGTTCACCAATGCCATCATAACGGCCACCTTGTGCCAGTGCAGCTGCACGGTTCGGTGCATAGACTGCATACATCAGGCCAGTATGATAATGGTATGAACGTAATTCAACCACATCAATACCAATACTCAAGTTTGGCCAACGGGTTTGAACTTCATCTTTGGTGGTTTGCAAGACATTAAAAGCCTGAGTGAATGCTGGATTTGCCAACACTTCAGCACTTAAATGCGCTTGTAATGCATCCAGGTCGCTGGCATAGCGTCCAAGTGCATAAAAGTCCTGACCAAATTTGAGGTCTGCCGTGAATTCTTCTAATTCTGGCAAAGCCTTGCGTTGGTATAAATCAGATAATTGCTGTTCAGCGACTTTGTTCAGGCCTGCTTGAGCCACCAGACTGCGGAATAAACCGACATGACCTAAGTCCAGATGGATGCCATCTGCCAGACCTGTCTCCTGAATCAGACTGATCATCAAGTCGACCATTTCTACATCGGCATCGATGCTGTCTGAACCAAATAGCTCCGCACCTAACTGTAGTGGCGCACGCGAGGTATTAAAACCGCGAGGCTTGGTATGCAGAACGGTTCCTGCATAGCAGTAACGTGCCACACCTTCTACTGGATGTACATGCGCATCAATACGAGCCACTTGTGGTGTCATATCGGCACGCACACCAAGTAAACGACCAGAAAGCTGATCGATTACTTTAAAAGTGGCTAAGTCTAAATCTTGATTCGATTCTGAGAGAGAAGATAGAGATTCGATGTATTCAATGAATGGCGTGTACACCAGCTGATAACCTCGAGATGCAAGGAAATCCAGTGATTTACGGCGCAGACTTTCAATAACTTGCGCTTGTTCTGGTAATACATCAGCTACACCATCAGGTAATAACCATGTCTCTGAAATGGGCATGTTGTAAACCTAAATTCTTGTCAGCGCGGAACGAATCCGCATAAAAAAATCGGGAGCACACCCGATTTCTCCTAGTCTAGCACGATAGTTTTGGCTGTGCATCGCAAATTTTATAATTTTCGCTACATGATGAAATCAACAACAATTGTGTCAACTATCAGCGTTTTAATGCACATTCAAAACAAATAGCATGTAAAAATCCGGCATTAAATCAAAGGCAATGCAGTGGTACTTTTGACCGTTTGCAATGGAATTTCAGTTTTTACACTTTGAATGCAGGGAATTTGGGTTAAATGATGAATCTGAAATTTACGATAGGCATCCAGATCAGCCACTACAATTCTTAAAAAAAAATCACAATCGCCTGCCATTAACTGGCACTCGACGACTTCTGGCATTTCCTTGATCGCTTCGACAAATTGATCGACCACAGCAGCTTCTTGAGACTTGAGCCAGACGCGTGCAAACACGTTCATCGCCAAATTGACCTTTTGTGGATTCAGCAGTGCGACATATTGCTCAATCACGCCATCATCTTCCAGCTGTTTTACCCGTCTTAAACAGGGTGACGGTGACAAGCCAATTAATTGAGCCAGTTCATTATTTTGCAGTTTTCCATTCTTTTGCAGCTCATGCAAAATGCGTTTATCTATTTGATCCATGTCTATGCCTTGGCATTTAAAACCCCTTAAATTTAATTTAGCGCAATTTAATTTCAAATAAAACTCAAATCTCTTTCACTACAACAGCAAATAGCCTGAATATCGCCATAAAATATGGTCTAGTTTTGCAGCACCCAGGTCATTTCCATGCTTTTGTTCAGACAAAGCACCGCAGCAATAGTTGCCCCTACCGATTTCAGTGAATTTCAACGTGGCATGAAAGATTCTATTCCCATGCTTTTAGGGATTATCCCCTTTGCGCTGGTACTGGGTGCGACGGCAGTACAGAAGAATTTCAGCTTGCTCGAAGTGCCATTACTGACCGGTTTGAACTTTGCCGGCGGTTCTGAATTTGCCATTCTGGAAGTCTGGAGCAGTCCACCAAATTTACTCATGCTGATGTTCATTACCTTTCTGGTAAATAGCCGGCATCTGTTGATGGGCGCCAGTTTGGTTCCGTATTTAAAGCATCTTCCGAATCGTAAAGTTTTTCCCGCCCTGTTCTTTATGGTCGATGAAAGCTGGGCACTTGGTCTGGCTGATGCACAAAGGAAACAGGCACAACTGGGTTATCGTGCTGCGTTTAGCATGCCTTATTATGCTGGCCTGTGTTTTTGCCTGTACTGGATGTGGGTCGGATTTACCACACTCGGCGCCATGCTTGGACCTGTATTAGGCGACATCAACCGTTTTGGTTTTGATATGGCCTTTCCTGCTGTATTTCTGGTGTTACTGAGAAGTATGTGGAAAGGTTTTGAGGCTGCCCGGCCATGGCTGGTCAGTTTAGTCTGTGCGGCTTTGGCTTATTTATATTTACCTGCAGGCTGGTATGTGCCGATTGGTGCCTTGTCTGGAATCGCTTCGGCATTTTTTCTGATTCAAGAGGATCAAACATGATCCAGATGAGTACCTTGGTGGCCATTCTCCTGATTGCTGCGACCACTTATTTAACCCGGATCTTGGGCTATGTCTTGTTAAAAAATAAAACGCTAACACAGCGCCAGCGAAAAATTCTGGAAGTAGTCCCTGGCTGCGTGCTGATTTCAGTGATTGCACCCTATTTTGTACGCGACCATCCTGCAGACCTGATCGCCTTGGCTTTAACGCTGTTCGCTGCTACACGTTTTGGATTATTACCGACCGTCGCCATCAGTATGGTTTCTGCCGCAGTTTTAAGAATTTTAATCGTCTAATACTTAAACAAAACCCCTTTAAATGTATCTCTAAAGGGGTTTTGTCTATTTTTGTGGATCAACCACTTTGGTGAGTAAACTGACCAGCTCGGCATTTTGTAATTCGACCTGCTGAAGTTTGGCTGCGGTCTGATCCAGTACTTCCTGCTGCACATGCATTTTTTTGGCTAGATCCTGCATGATTTCCAGGGTCTTTTTTAAATTCTCTTCCAGATGCACAATTTTTTCTTCGACTGGCACGCCTTCCACGCTACGTGGTTCATCATTCTGATTAAACTGCAGCCAGATCAGAAAAATCACCGCCAAAGTCAGCAGTATAATAAATCCCCAAACCACCATCATGTGCTTGCTCTTATTTCATTTTATTGTCTTTATCTTAACGAAAAGTGCTGCAGATAACGTAAATAATTCAGCCTCAATTCCTGATTTTCGATCAATTACCGGCAAATTCTCTTAAAACATGGCTTGCAGAATATTTACAGCCAAGAAAAAAGCACCGTGTCTTGGTGCTTTTGAGGTTTAGATGACCCGAACTTAATGAAATGATTCACATAAATCCAGCAGACGGTTGGCATAGCCCCACTCGTTATCATACCAGGCAAAGACCTTGGCTTGATGCCCAACGACTAGAGTCTGGGTCAAATCCACAATCAATGAATATGGGGAATGATTAAAATCACTGGATACCAAGGGCTCATCCGTCACAGCCATGATTTCCGCAAAATCCTGCTGGGCAGCCTTGATCAGCACTTCATTCAGTTTGTGATCGGTAATCGGTGACTGGGAAACAAAAGTCAAATCAATCGCGGCCACATTAATGGTCGGCACCCGAATTGAATAACCATCAATACGATCTTCCATTTTCGGCATGACACGCTTTAAGGCACCGAGTGCACTCGAAGTCGTAGGAATGATGTTATGGCCTGAAGCACGTGCACGACGCAAATCACGATGTGCATGATCCAGTACCGACTGATCCGCCGTGACAGCATGTATTTCGGTCATCAGGGCACTACTGATCCCAAAAGCATCATCGACAATTTTGACCAGTGGCACCAGAGCCTGAGTGGTACAAGAGACGCTGGAAATGATTTGATCCGATGCTTTGACTTCATGATGATTGACACCATAGACAATCGCGGCATCGACCGTATCAAAAGGCGCGGCACCGATAATCACACGTTTCGCTCCTGCCACAATATGCTGGGTCGCGGCTTCACGAGAACGGAACAGTCCGGTACATTCAAGTACCACATCTACTCCCAGGTTTTGCCAAGGCAACTTAGCCGGCTGCGACTCACACAAAACCTGTACTTTTAAAGCGGCATCCTGATAGCTGATATGCATATAGATATGTTCAGCATCATAGCTGAGATCTACCTGCCCTGGAAAACGGCCATGGGTCGAATCATATTTAAACAGATGAATCAGGGTTTCAACATCGGCAATATCGTTAATGGCAACGATTTCAAAATTAAAATCTTTCGGGTTTTCAAACCATGCGCGCAGTACATTCCGTCCAATACGCCCAAATCCATTGATTGCCACTCGTTGCATGACTCGACCTTTTATATGCCTATTTTAAAACTCTTCTATGTTAAAGGATTTCTGGCGTCGTACATTAAAAAACTTCAGTGAAAATACTGATTTTCGATTATTTTATTTCTAATACATTCGCCTATATTCAAGCCATTTAAAATTGCGTTTATTTTTTAATGTGATGGATATCCACAGATTCTGCTTCGAGAAAATTCAATTTAATTATTCAGCAAAAAACCTGAGTAAATAAATCCTTAGCAATTGGTTTTAAAATGATTGGTGCATACTGCTTTTTCCGTTATAATTTGGCGTTTTAAATTTTTAAGCCCCGCATTGCAGCAGAGCTCTTGTATGCTTGTCAGACTGTGGTGTTTTAGCCAAATCGGAAATTATGGAGTGACTTGGTTGTGAGTACTCGTTTTATGACATCAGCTGAAATTCGTGAAGCATTTTTGCGTTACTTTGAATCGCAAGGGCATACACGTGTCGCGTCGAGTTCTCTAGTACCTGCCAATGACCCAACTTTGCTGTTCACCAATGCTGGTATGAACCAGTTTAAAGATTGCTTCTTAGGTCTAGAAAAACGCGATTATGTACGTGCAGTGTCATCACAAAAATGCGTACGCGCAGGTGGTAAGCACAACGACTTGGACAATGTGGGTTATACAGCACGTCACCACACTTTCTTTGAAATGTTGGGTAACTTCTCATTTGGTGATTACTTCAAACGTGATGCGATCAAATTTGCCTGGGACTTTTTGACTAACGAAGAATGGCTTGGTCTTCCTAAAGATAAACTCTATGCAACCGTTTACCACACCGATGATGAAGCCTTTGACATCTGGAACAAAGAAATCGGCCTAGATGCATCTCGCATCATCCGTATTGGTGACAACAAAGGCGGTCAATACGCATCTGATAATTTCTGGGCAATGGGTGACACAGGTCCTTGTGGTCCATGTTCTGAAATCTTCTTTGACCATGGCGATCACATCTGGGGTGGCCTACCGGGTTCTCCTGAAGAAGATGGCGACCGTTTCATTGAAATCTGGAACAACGTTTTCATGCAGTTCAACCGTACTGCGGATGGCGTACTGCACCCTCTTCCAGCACCTTCTGTAGATACAGGTATGGGCTTGGAGCGTATTTCTGCAGTTTTACAGCATGTAAATTCAAACTACGAAATTGACCTGTTCCAGCATCTATTAAAAGCTGCGGCTGAAATCATTGGTCTAGACACCTCAGAACTTGAAGCGAAAGCACAAGCTGAAGGCAAGCCAGTTGATTACCCTGCATCTTTAAAAGTCGTTGCTGATCATGCACGTTCATGTTCATTCCTGATTGCTGATGGTGTAAATCCATCAAATGAAGGTCGTGGTTATGTATTGCGTCGTATTATCCGTCGTGCAGTGCGTCATGGTAACAAGCTAGGCGCAACAGGTTCGTTCTTCCACAAAATGTTGAAGCCACTGATTGAAGTGATGAGTGAAGCTTATCCTGAACTTGCTGCTCAACAAGCACGTATTGAAGCGCAACTTCTGAAAGAAGAAGAACAATTTGCCAAAACACTTGAGCAAGGTTTGAAATTGCTTGAAGGCGAATTGGCACAGTTAAAAGGTTCTGTAATTCCGGGCGAAGTGGTATTCAAACTGTATGACACTTATGGTTTCCCGACTGACTTGACTGCGGATATCGCACGTGAACGTGACTTAAGCATTGATGAAGCTGGTTTCGAAACTGAAATGGCTGCACAGCGTCAACGCGCACGTGATGCAGGTAAATTCGCGATCGACTACAACAGCGTAGTTAAAGTTGAAGGCGAAACTCAGTTTGATGGTTATGACGCAACTGCAGGTGAAGGTCAAATCATCGCAATCTACAAAGATGGCGAGCAAGTTGATGAAGTAGTTGAAGGCGACGAAGCACTGATCGTACTTAACCAAACACCTTTCTACGCAGAAAGCGGTGGTCAAATCGGTGATACAGGACTCTTCAAAAATGAGACCGGTATTTTCGAAGTTCAAGATACCAAAAAATCTGGTGGTGCATTTGTACACCAAGGGATCGTGACGATGGGTAACTTAAAAGTTACTCAAAATGTAGAGGCAACGGTTAAAGCAGACATCCGTGCTGCAACTGCGCGCAATCACTCTGCGACTCACCTGCTACATGCTGCGTTACGTCAAATTTTAGGTTCACACGTACAGCAAAAAGGTTCATTGGTTGCATCTGACGTGTTACGTTTTGACTTTGCCAATGACCAACCTGTAAGCTTTGAACAGCTGCAAGAAATTGAACGCTTGGTCAATGCTGAAGTGATTGCCAATACTGCGGTGTCTACTGAACTTCTGGATATCGAGTCTGCGAAAGCTAAAGGTGCGATGATGTTGTTTGGTGAGAAATATGGTGACGAAGTACGTGTACTGTCTATGGGTTCAGTGATTGAAGAGAAAAACTTCTCAATCGAACTTTGCGGTGGTATTCACGTAAAACGTACCGGTGATATCGGTCTGTTCAAAATCACCTCTGAAGGTGGTGTAGCAGCCGGTGTACGTCGTATTGAAGCAGTAACAGGCACTAAAGCAGTTGAAGTTGCGCAAAAAGCCGATCGCGATATCAATACGATTAACGGTTTGCTCAAAGCGCAAAAAGACCAGACTTTAGAAAAAGTTGAAGCGTTGGTTGATACTGCATCGAGCTTGCAGAAACAGATCGAACAACTCAATCAAAAACTTGCTAGTCTGCAAGCCGGTGAACTTCTAAGCCAAGTTCAAAGCATTGCAGGTCGTGCAACCTTGATTACAACTGTTGAAAACATGGATGCGAAAGCACTTCGCAACCTGCACGACGGTGTGAAATCAAAATTAGAAAATGCAGTGATTGTTCTTGCAGGTCTAGAGGGTGACAAGGTGAGCTTGATCGCATCTGTGGCAAAAGACTTTACTGCTTCTATTAAAGCAGGTGACATCATCAAACATTTAGCGACTGAGCTAGGTGGTAAAGGTGGTGGTAAACCTGACTTGGCACAAGGTGGCGCGCCACTTAACGAGAAGTTTGCTCCAGTGATGGCAGATTTAACTGCCTGGCTTGCAGCAAAATAAAACTTCAATTTTGTGTAACTGACCCTGATAGGTACATCAGGGTCATGGCTTATATGGAACAACTATGGCATTAATCGTTCAAAAATATGGCGGTACCTCTATGGGTACTCCCGAGCGCATTTTAAATGTTGCTCGTCGTGTAAAGCGCTGGCATGACCACGGCCACAAGGTAGTGGTAGTAGTATCAGCAATGAGTGGCGAAACCAATCGTCTACTTGCTTTAGCGAAGGCCATTACCGAAACCCCTGACCCACGTGAACTAGACCAAATGGTATCTACGGGTGAACAGGTTACGATTTCTATGTTAGCAATGGCGCTGAACTCAATTGGAGTTGAAGCAAAATCACTAACAGGTCGCCAGGTTGGCATGAAAACCGACAGCTCATTCAATAAGGCACGTATCGAATCCATTGATACTGAAGTCCTGAACTCAAATCTGGATGCAGGCCGCGTACTTGTAGTTGCCGGGTTCCAGGGTTTTGATGAACATGGCAATACCACCACTTTAGGGCGTGGCGGTTCTGATACTTCAGGTGTTGCAATTGCTGCCGCACTCAAAGCAGATGAATGCCAGATTTATACCGACGTTGACGGTGTATATACCACCGATCCACGTGTTGCACCAAAAGCAAAAAAAGTTGATCGTATTTCATTTGAAGAAATGCTTGAGATGGCGTCACTCGGTTCTAAAGTCCTGCAAATTCGTTCAGTTGAATTCGCTGGTAAATATCAGGTGCCTTTACGCGTATTATCAAGCTTCGACAATGACAACGATGGCGCATTCGACGAAGAGTTTAAGCAAAACGTTGGTACACTTATTACGACTGAATTGGAAGACAACATGGAACAGCCAATTATCTCCGGTATCGCATTTAACCGTGACGAAGCAAAATTAACTATTTTAGGTGTGCCTGACGAACCAGGTATTGCTTCTAAAATTTTGTGCCCGATTGGTGATGCCAATGTTGAAGTGGATATGATTATCCAGAACGTTGAAGAAGATGGTACAACTGATTTCACTTTTACGGTAAACCGTGGCGAATTAAATAAAGCCAAAGCCATTCTTGAAGCGACTGCTCAAGAAATTGGTGCACGTGAAGTTGCGACCCGTTCAGATATCGTAAAAGTATCGATCGTAGGTGTAGGCATGCGTTCTCATGCAGGTGTGGCAAGTAAGATGTTTACAGCATTGGCAGACGAAGGCATCAATATCCTGATGATCTCGACGTCTGAAATCAAGATTTCTGTGATCATTGAAGAAAATTATCTTGAACTTGCGGTTCGTTCATTGCATACCGCATTCGGTTTAGACCGTGAACAAGGCGAATCTAGCGCACGTGCTTAAGCGTTAAGATAGAATATTGTCATTGTTTGACAGTATTTTATAAAAGTCTACAAAAATGCAGAGCCACTATAGTTTTTTTTATAGTGGCTCTGTTATATTAAGCCTGAGGATTTTTAACCAACTGAGATAGATTAAAGTCTTTCATTCAGGTGACAGAATTTCTATCCAGATATTATTTTATAATTTTTGGTTGTGCTTTTTATTTTACATTCAATAGATTGCAGGTTTTGCATTTTGCAAGGAGAAAAACATGCTGATTCTGACTCGACGCGTCGGGGAAACTTTAATGATTGGTGACCAAGTCAGCGTGACTGTACTTGGTGTAAAAGGTAATCAGGTTCGTATTGGGGTAAATGCTCCTAAAGAAGTCTCTGTGCACCGTGAAGAGATATACCAGCGTATCCAGCATGAACGCGCAATGCATGAACATCTTCAACATATCGATCAAGATTACCAGCCTTCTTTTGAAGATGATAATCAGACACAAAATAACTTTAACCGTTAATTTTTGTGTAAATCATAAAGCGGCTTTTTTAGCCGCTTTAAATTTCTCTGTATTCTATATAAGCACTCTAAATAATTAAAAAATTTAATAAAGTCTAAAGTTTTACCTCTTGCTGCAATGTTGCAAGCACTTTTTTTACCGGTCCAAAACTGCGGCGATGCTCATCAATAACACCGTGCAGGGCAATCGCTTCAAAATGCGCCTTGGTTGGATAACCTTTATGCTTGGCAAAACCAAATTGCGGATGCTTCTGATCCATCTCGATCATCTGATGATCTCGGGTTACTTTAGCCAGAATACTGGCTGCTGAAATTTCAGCATGCAGCGCATCCCCCCCAATGATAGCATCACAGCTCATCTCAAGGCCCTGTGGAATCTTGTTGCCATCGACCAGTACATGCTCAGGCTGAACTGGCAAAGCTTCTACAGCGCGACGCATCGCCAGCAAAGAGGCCTGTAAAATATTATACTCATCAATCTCTGCTGCAGAAGCCTCAGCAATGGCCCATGCCAGGGCTTTTTCCCGAATTTCGATAAAAAGCTTTTCACGCTTCTTTTCAGTAAGCTTTTTAGAATCATTTAAACCCTCAATCGGGTTATTCGGATCCAAAATAACTGCCGCAGCGACAACCGAACCCACTAATGGCCCACGCCCTGCTTCATCTACACCAGCAATTTTCATGTCTTTCTTCCATAAAAAATAGGCTGAACCGGTCAGCCTATTTCAATTTAATCTTGGCTTAGTTTACAGCTTCAGCTACACAAGCGTTAATGGTTTTTGCCACCACATTGCCGACAATCGTCGCACGTGCTGCCGGGTCAATTGCTGCAGTTGCCAGATCTACCGCCGTTACGTTCTGTGGTGCTTTTTCACTGACACAGCCGCAAATTTCAGTCTGGATATCCTGTTTTTGGGTCGTAGTCATGAGACGTGTTGCTGTTTGCCATGCCGGAATATTATTCAGCTCAGTCGTACATTTTGCATTGATCGCGATTTTAAGCGCAGCCCCACCCAGTTGCTGAGTCGTGGTTTGGGTCTCAGGACTGCCTGTTGTTGCACAAGCCGATAAAACCAAAGCAATTGGAGCAAGTGCAATCAATAATTTTTTCACAGATCTGTTCCTTGTTTATTCATATATGAAGCGTGACGCTATTGTGCCGAAATTCACCTGAATAAGAAATCTAAAAATCATCCTGAATGTTTAATCTGCACCCAGCCATTTCAATGGATGTTGCATGAAAGCCACCATAGCGTTGCAGATTTGGAATTGCTGAGCTGATTTGCCCCTTGCTAAGGTGCATCCATCTTTGAGGGCCACAGAAAATCACATGGAAAAAGTACAATATTACACACGCACGGCACAATGGCTGCACTGGATCATGGCGATTATCTTTATTGCAGCGTGGCTGATTGGTTTTTATAGTGGGAATTTTTTAAGTTATGAGGTTGATGTCAGCGTTAAAGGCGATATTATCACCCTGCATAAAAATATCGCTACCACCATTATTTTCCTGCTGGTTGTACGAATTTTCTGGCGCTACACCCATCCTGCCCCCGAACTACCTGACACCCATGTCATCCCGGATGAAAACTTTAGCACATGCAGGTCATCTGGCTTTGTATTTCATGCTGATTGCCCTACCCGTCACCGGCTGTTTATATAGCTGGAGTCTGGGCTACCCAGTACCGGTACTGTATTTATTTAAGCTTCCGGCACTGATTACAGAAAATCCGGCTGTGACCGCCATCGCAAAACCTCTGCATATCTGGCTTTCCTGGGCGGTGGGACTCCTTTTAACCGGACATATTGCCGCAGCACTGAAACATCATTTTATCGATAAGGATCACGTACTCACCAGCATGATGCGACAATCTAAATCGTCTAAAAAATAAACTGCAAAACTACATTCAATCAGCTTTCATTGCAAAGCTGATTTTATTTCAAGAACTCGGTCATGCAGCCTTTCAGACTGTTTGCAATTGCTTGTTGAGTAAGCTTTGACTTTACTTCTTCATCCAGAGTTGCTTTAAGCAAAGTGCTGGCTGGAATATCTTTAAGCGCATGCTCACCCACACAGGAACACACATTCTGTTCAAGTTCAGCTTTATTTTTATCCTGCATAAAATAAGTCGAGGCGGTCCAGAATTTAGATGCTTTCAGCTCTTTTCCACATTGGTATTCAATCACGGGTTTTAAGGTACGTTGTGTCAAAGTCATATCCGCATTTGAGCAGGCAGATATCAACACGCTACTGATGAGTAGAATTACATGTTTCAATTTCATATCCATCTATAAAAACAAAGGCAGAGCGTACCCTGCCTTTTATTTGAAAACTTAAACCAGGGCACGGATCTGGTTGATCCATTGTTCTTTATCGGCCTCGGTAATAAAAGAGGCTTCAAATGAGTTAATGGCCAACTGCTTGATTTCCTCATTGCTTAAGTCCAGCGCTTCAGCAATGGCAATAAAATTGTCATTCATATAACCACCAAAATAGGATGGATCATCTGAATTGACCGTAACATGCACGCCCTGCTGCAAGAGGCGATGGATATTATGCTGCTGCATGTCATCCACGACGCAAAGTTTCAGGTTTGACAACGGACAAACCGTCAATGGCATCTTTTCTGCAATCAGGCGTTGCATTAACTCAGAATCTTCTTCCGAACGAACTCCATGATCGATACGATTGACTTTGAGCAAATCCAGCGCCTCCCAGACATAGGCTGCCGGGCCTTCTTCTCCTGCATGCGCAACCACTAAGAAGCCTTCTTCTCGTGCTTTAGCAAAAACACGTTCAAACTTTGACGGTGGATGCCCGACTTCACTTGAGTCCAGACCGACCGCAATAATCTGGTCTTTATAAGGTAAGGCCTGTTCCAGTGTTGCAAAAGCAGCCTCTTCACTTAAATGACGCAAGAAACACATAATCAGATGTGAACTGATGCCAAGTTTAGCTTTGGCATCATCACAGGCTTTTTGCAAGCCGTTGATCACGGTTGAAAAAGCAACGCCACGGTCGGTATGGGTTTGTGGATCAAAGAACATTTCAGTATGCACGACCCGGTCTTCAGCACATTTTTCAAAATACGCCCAAGCCAGATCATAAAAATCCTGTTCATGAATCAATACAGCTGCACCAGCATAATAAATATCCAGGAACGACTGAAGATTATGAAAGTTATACGCCTGTTTAACTTCTTCAACAGATTTATACGGGATGGCAATTTTATTACGCTGAGCGATCGCAAACATTAGCTCAGGCTCAAAAGTGCCCTCAATATGAACATGAAGCTCAGCTTTTGGCAAAGCTCGAATCAACTCAAGACGGTTCATCGCTTCTCCTCATGAAACCTAAAATAATAAAAAAAGGGTGCAAACTGAGTTTACACCCTTTCCAAATCTAGAAAAATTAGCCGCCAAATAGTGCGAATTTAAGCGTCCATAGTACTGCAATAATCCAGACCATATACGGTACAGTTGATGCCTTACCGGTTAACAATTTGATCAGTGCATAGCTAATGAAGCCCATCGCAATACCATCCGCAATCGAATAGGTAAATGGCATAAATACAATGGTTAAAAATGCAGGGACTGCTTCTGTAATATCTTCCCAGTCAATATGCACGATACCTTGAATCATTAAGACACCGACAAATAACAGCGCTGGCGCTGTTGCAAAGCTTGGTACAGACTGTGCCAATGGTGCCAGGAACAAACAGGCAACAAACAGGATACCGACTACGACAGCAGTTAGACCTGTACGGCCACCGGCTGCTACGCCTGCAGAAGATTCAATGTATGGTGTAGTCGATGAGGTACCTAAAGCTGCACCTGCAACAATTGCAGAAGAGTCAGCAAAAAGTGCTTTTTTCAAACGCGGCAGTTTGCCATCTTTCAACAAGCCTGCACGGTGTGAAACACCTACGAGCGTACCGGTTGAGTCAAACAGATCAACCAGAAAGAAGACAAAAATCACGCCAATTAAACTGGCAGTGAACAGACCTTCAAAGCTCATTTGCATAAATGTGGGTGCAATCGATGGCACTGCGCCAACCACACCTTTAAATTCACTCAGACCCAATGCTGCTGAAATACCGGTTAACACCAAAATACTGATGATGATCGCACCACGCACTTTAAAGTGATGCATCACAACAACCAGAAGGAAACCAAATAATGCAAGTAAAACCGATGGTTGTTTTAAATCACCCAAACCTACCAATGTAGCGGGATTATCCACAATCAGGCCGGCATTTTTCAAAGCAATCAGCGCAAGAAATAAGCCAATACCACCACCGATGGCCAGTTTCAGCGACATTGGAATCGCATTGACAATGGCTTCACGGATTTTGAACATGCTGATCGCAATAAACACTAGACCGGAGATAAACACAGCCCCGAGTGCTGTTTGCCAAGGCACACCCATTCCCAAACATACAGAATAGGTAAAGAAGGCATTCAAGCCCATGCCTGGTGCAAGTGCAATTGGATAATTTGCAATCAAGCCCATGACTAAACAGCCAATCGCGGCTGCAAGACAGGTTGCTACAAAGACAGCCCCATGATCCATCCCCGTTTCGGACAAAATCATCGGATTGACAATAATGATGTAACACATCGTTAAGAATGTAGTTACACCGGCAAGAACTTCTGTACGGAAACTGGTTTTGTTTTCACTCAGTTTAAACAGACGTTCAAGCATACTTTCTGAAGATGGATTAGGAGTCGTCATGACCTAGCCCCTATTGAGTAAACTTAATGCTTTAAGCAAGCCGTCAAATAAATGAAACTTTATAAAAAAATTCATCAATTTTAAGGATGTGTTAGCAACGAATATGCCAGCATAGCCATTTGACGGGTTAAAATGTTGGAACAGCTTACAGCCCCAGGGCTATGCTATAAAAACCAAAAAAAAATCTAAACAAAAAAGCTGCATAACCTTTATGCAGCTTTATTTTACGATTTAAATCAAATGCTTAACAAGATGGATTCTGCTTCATCCTGATCGTTGGCAAATTATAACACATTGATTTATTATTGCTTATTTGATTTTACACTTTATTAGAAATTAATATATTCCAGATGAATATTGAAAAAAATTTATTATATTTATTATTAGTTTAATTTTATTAATCTAGCCCAATTGGCGGGAGGAAGGTAGTACAAGCTGCTTAATGTCGATGCCGATTGGATTCCAGCAATTTGCTTGAATCACGTCCATCGTTCAAGACATGACGGATCTTTTCATATTTTCTGATTTCGGACTGTTTATGGACACAAAATCCTAATAAACTGATCATTAAGGCAAAAACAGGGATAGCATATATTTTCATTTTTATTATGCTGCTTTGTAACACTATGCAATTATGCTAACAAAAAACCTAACAAACTTGTGACATAGTTTACATTTAACCCGATAGAAGGCATTTATTTATCCTCTAAATATTAGGGTGTGTTGACACTTTTAGCTTAAAAAAATAGCGAAGTAGTAAAATCAAATCGCCAAACCCAATTTTACTATTCGCTATGCCTCGTACCATGCTGACAGATCAACACTGGCAAAAGTTGAAAGTTATTCTGCGTAATTTATCCATTCACCACAACTCAAATTTACGCAATTTTATTGAAGCTATTCTCTATA
>NZ_JBIUAT010000002.1:232211-272145 GCF_044547685.1 Acinetobacter sp. NPDC052428 | reverse complement strand
TCATTAACATATCAACATTACACCAACGATTATATTTTTTAAAGATTGAGTTATACGAACCAAATTCTTTAGGCAAATCACGCCATGGGCAGCCTGTTCTTATTCTATAAAGTATTGCTTCGACAAAATTTCTCAAATTAGATTTGAAATAGATATCAAAATTTCGGAAAATAGAAAGTAACTTAGACCAGTGTTGATCATTCAGCATTGTACGAGGCATAGCGAGAAGTAAATTTAGTTTGGCGATTAAATTTTACTTTCTCGCTATTTTTTTGAACAGTAAATGTCAACAGACCCTAAAAATAAACGGATTCGTCATTTATCTTTTTAAAATGCCAAATCCATCAAATCTTCAACGTTACATAACTAAAACTATAAAAATGGTGCTATTTATTTTGCTAAACTTCAAGCATGAACGCTTGTATTTTTCATACAATTCGACAAGATACATCCCGAGTCAAAAATAAAGTTGCCAGGACGCTTCAGTATGCAAACGCTAATTTCCAATATTTCCAACCGAATCCGCCAAGTGTATCAGAGGGCGGAAGGATTTATTGAAGATGAGCGTGAATTTCCCCTATCGCAAGTATTCCTGAATGCAACTTTTCAGCGCTTTGTCACAGACAATGTCGATGCCTTGAAAGACTTACACGCAGATTTACATGAAGACTGGCTGCGTCTCTACGCAACCCTGGATTATAAAGGCCTGATTGTCACTTTATCGGTTGATTTGAAACTGGTACAGATGGAATTGAATAAAACCACCCAGTTGATCGTTTTCGAGCAAATTAGTGATACCCAGCTGATTGAAGCCAAATATCCAAATATGCTGTATAAACTTGGCGTGCGTTTCGGCTTGTTCTTCTATCAACGTGTCTTGAATAAAGATCCGTTGGGAATGATTCTGGAAAAACTGGGGGTAATTAAAGTCATCGATGACTTGCTCTATCTGGATTTAAATCGCTGGTTAGGCAAAAGCCGATCGGTCATTGATACCTTGGGCAAAGTTCACGTGAATCATGCAGTGCTACGGGAAGCCGAACTGGTGGTGATTGGCAATGTCAATCTGGCCGCCCTGTTTAGAAAACTTTCCCAAGATCAGGAAGAGAACTGGGATGAAGACAAGATGGATGACAACCGGGTCACCCCTATCAAACAGAAAGATCCTTCTTAAATCATGTCAAACGTAGTTTTTGAACAAAAGTTCCATAAAACTACATGAAATATACATTTTTGGCAGAAATATCCCTTCAACTTCCATATTTTGCCCAAATAATAAAGGGTGCAATAAATGATATTTTTTGCCCGTTTAACCAATATAGGAAAATAACTGATGGCGAAGACTGTATTCAAAACTTTAGTGATGACCACGGGTCTGAGCAGCGCGATACTGTTCACTGGTATTTCTAGCCAGGCTTTTGCCATGACTCCTTTTCAGGCCAGTTATCAATTTAGCTATAATGGCAAGAACATGGGTTCTGCAACACGGACTCTAAGTAAATCTGGCAATAACTGGACTTATGTCTTTGCTGCAAAAGCTGGAGGGATTGCCTCTGCAACCGAAACCAGCCGCTTTACTTTTAATAATGGCAAGATCGGCTCAAGCAGTTTCAGTCGCAGTAGTAAAGTATTGGTGCATAACAACACTATGAGTATTAATTTCAATCCTTCCAGCAAAACTATCAGTACCAAGAAAGATGATGAAAAACGTTCTTTTGCCTGGAGAGCAGATGTTCTGGATGAGTTGAATGCGGAATTGCAGATCCGTGAAGATTTAAAAAATTCAGGCCTGAAAGCAAATTACTACATCGCTGATGCTAAAGAAGTTGAAGGCCGCAAGTTTGTCAAACAGGGTTCAGAGACTATAAGTACCAAATACGGATCTTTTAATACCATTAAAGTGGTGATGAAACATAGCAAACCAGGTCGTGAAACCATTTTCTGGCTGGCACCAAAACTTGACTATCTTCCAGTCAAAGTTTCGCATGTCGACAAGAAAACCTCCTATGGTTTACTGTTAACTGACTATAAAGGTGCAAGCAACTAAGTTTTTGGCGAATTTCACTTGATTTTTTCCGGGTGCTTTTTACAATACGCTTTTGCTTGAAAAAGCACCTGCTCTTGAGGATTCTCCCGTGCATGCACTAGAACAGAAAATCTTGGCTGAAGGCATCGTCCTCTCTGAAGAAGTTTTGAAAGTAGACTCTTTCTTAAACCATCAGATTGATCCAGTCATGATGCAACTGATTGGTCAAGAATTTGCGCGTCTGTTTAAGGATGCTGGTATTACCAAAATTATTACGATTGAAGCATCAGGTATTGCACCTGCCGTAATGGCCGGCCTAGAGCTTGGCGTACCGGTGATCTTTGCACGTAAATACCAGTCTCTGACCCTGAAAGATGATTTATATCGTTCTAAAGTCTTTTCATTTACCAAACAAACTGAAAGCACGATCGCGATTTCAAATAAACACATCAGCTCAACCGACAAGGTTTTAGTGATCGATGATTTCTTGGCTAATGGTCAAGCAGCTTTAGGTCTTGCAGACCTGATTCATCAGGCAAATGCAGAAGTAGTCGGTATTGGCATTGTGATTGAAAAATCATTCCAGCCAGGTCGTGATCTGCTGCTTGAAAAAGGCTACCGTGTGGAATCACTGGCACGTGTGAAGTCTTTAGCAAATGGCACAGTTGAATTTGTTCGCGACTAAGCTCGCCAATGAATTTCAAAAGAGCGCTGATGCGCTCTTTTTTTATTGCGTTTTTCTGATGATATAAATTTAAAATATCCAAAACTCGGCTATAGCTCAGCCTAAATTCTTATTTATTCTTCCAGATTTGATCCTAGATAAATGACTTAATCTTAAGCTCCAGACTACTCAATTTCTGAAATAGAGAGTGTCAAACAATAAGTACTTTTTTATCCGATGAATAAACAACAATTTATGTGGATGTTATTATAAAATAAAGAGGCCTAACTATCTGCCAATAGTTAGACCTGTGTTCACCTCGAAAAAAGAGTTTATTTAACAGTCACAGTGATACTACCGCTATTCACAGCACCGATAGCGGTAGTTGTGATGCTGTTGTTAATAGCAGTTTGAGTTCCTTCTGAAATAGCACTGACAGATGCATCAATAGCACCCGCATTATAGGCAATATTCGCTACACTATAATTGCTTAAAGTTTCATTGATTTCCTCACTATAGTCAGTACTCAGTGTCGAACTTATAACTTCCGAGATATCTGAACTATCCGAAACCTCTGATAGCTCCTCTAGAGTTTCAGAATTATTAGTTGCACTGGTTACTGCACTGTAGTCGTAGTTATCCGTGGCATCTGATATGTCTGATACCACCTTATTGTAGCTACCCTGCTCAATACTGATACTACCTGTATTCGCGGCACCAATCGCAGTAGTTTCAATTGTACCTTCAATTGAACTAATGGCCTCTGGTGCTTCTCTTGTAGCTTCTGCAATTGCTTCTAAATCAACGCTTGCATCAACATCACCTGTATTCACTGCAAGATTCAAAGCAGAACCATTTTCAACCTGCTGAGAAATAGAATCCAAGGTAGCTTGCAAGCCTGTATCTAGGGTGACGTCAGTAGGTGTTTCATCTCCTTGGGCATATGCCATACCTGCGCTAGACAGAAAGGCGACGGATAAAGCGATTTTTTTGATCGTGTTTTTCATCGTTGTTCTTCCTACTTTTGTTTTGAAGTACCTCTCGCTAAGTACTCCTTCTTATAATGGGAGCGAGCCCATTTTTAAATATTTTTAATCACGCTGGGTGCTAGACCAGTAATTTTCGACCACCTCAGGATTGGCCTCCCATAGCGTTGTGGTTTTTTCATCTTCTTGTTCTTTATCAGCCTTTTCTTGAGTATCTTTTTCTTCATTCTTTTCATTTGAAGAAGGTGGATGCTGCTTCTTGCTAATATATTTAATCAAGTCCTGTTTGCTCATTTCAGGCTCTGCTTCAGGGTTTTGAATCACCTCGGACTCTTTCTGTTTTGGCGGTTTCGTATCTTTGCTCGGTGAGTTGGTTGACTTATTTTTTTCATTAGATGAGTCTGCCTGGCTTGAGACTGACTCCTGAACAACACTGCTTGAAGCTGTACTATTTTGTTGCTGGTTTTTCTTGTATTTATGCAGAGCGACAGAACTTCGGGTTAAGTTCAATTGACCAAACTCTGGCGGTATCTGCGCACGGCAACTTTCAAATACGGCGGGTGGGACAACCTGACTCAGCAATTCAAAAGTGGCCAGATTCAACATTTGCCGCAAGGCAAAGTTAGTTGCCTCTCGTTCTCCTTTTCCAATCTGAATATTTAAGAGTGTACGACCAGCGAATCTGCCTGCACTTAAGCCATAATCCTGTGCAGCAATTTGCTTCTGCAATGAAACATTGCCCACGACTTTACTGCTGCGGGTATCAGTCAAAGATAAATCCAGACCGACCATAATCCGGGTTTGACTATAATTCGGACCGACACCAGCGATCTGCATGTCAAAACCACCACCCGGAATAAAATCCAGACTGTTAATACTGCCTGTCACATAATAATCAGAAGCCTGGATTTGTCTTGGATCACGAATGCCCCACTTGGCTTCGCTTTCGATAATCCGGGGATCACGCCGGTTCATTAAGCTTACCCCTGCCTGAAACAAGGCAGATTGCACCATATCTCCCGCACCTTGGGTCACCATTTTTCCGCTACCACCATTGGTAACTACATCCTTACCGGTTTGATCCAGAATTGCCCCCACGGAGAAACTCACATCACTACGTAATTGTCCTTTTAGGCAGGATAAAGCCATATCAAAAGGGGTAAAAATATCGGTAATTGGGGGGCCTTGTACCAGGCTAACTGGCTTCTTGTTTGAGGGCGCTAAACCCGTGCAGCCTGTTAAAAAAGAGCTGAAAAGGACAGTGGCACTCACGAAAGATATATTTCTTCTGGTCAAGGAGAAATTCAGCATTGTGATTCTCCTGGTCTGTTACTCAAATTAAGACAGCGCTGAGGATTTTGGTTGGTATTTGAATTGACTGGGGCTTCATTCAGCAATTCACTCGTAATATCGATATTGTTGTCTGTACCCTCTACATTGATATTGTTGGTCGGGGTATTTACCGTGCCGATGGAAGTGGTTGAGGTGCTATGAACGGTGGTTTTACCTAATCCGGAATAATAGTCTGACTCCTTGAGTTCGATCAGATTAGCTTGAACTAGATTCTCATTGGAACGGGCACTGGATGATTTCCAACGCTGAGTCCACTCATCAGAAGTGGCATAAGCGTTACTCAGAAAACATAAACATAATAAACCCAGATTGATAACTAATATTCTCATAATCTTAATATCCTCTGATTTAAGATATTTATTTAATTTTTCATTTAAGTAAGATTAAATTTATCTAAAAAATATTAAATCACATAAAATTATAAAATGTAAAACTAATCCCTATTCACATATTTTTTTGTTTCATTTAAAAATATAAAGTATTGTTTTTAATTAATAAATAGAATTCTTGCGTTAGTCAAATTTTAAGCAGTCGAAAGCTATATTTTATGAGGTTTTAGCCAATTCAAAAATTAGATAAAACTATACTTTCGCAAGAGGTCTAATATTTGTTTATTATTTGTGATTTGTAAGAAATCATTATATAAATTTTTTTTGAATATAAGTTTTATATAAAAAACTTGATTAAGATAATATAATTTTTATATTAGTAATAATCAAAAATTTATCTAATAAAGATTAGAATTATCATGCTTTTTATATTTTAAAAGTCGTAAATTTTTATTTTATTGGAACTTCTATTTAATAATAATAAATGTCACACATTATTTAAAATATAATTAATCAATCACAATGAAAGTTACTTATAAAGAAACGCCAATATTCAGGTGCATTTTGGCTGAAAACTTAAATAGACCCGATAAGAACTTGTTTGCATATTTTTCGATATTCCTTCCTTTTTCATCTCGAATCTAGAAATAGTCTGTTCAAGACGCAATATTTAGAATTTTAGAATAATGAAAGAAGAACATTTCTGATGATCTTGAGATTTGCCATTTTCTTAAGACTGTTTGAGAATTGCTTTAATCAACAGAGAAGGCATATATTTACAGCTGAAATACAATGTTTTAGCGTGAACTCAACTAGAATCAAGTCAATATGCAATGCCCCTGATTCGAGCATTCAGAGCTTATACTGTGTTGTTGTATGTTATGAATAAGTGCTGATCAGGGCACAAATCCTATTCCCGATAAACCTAAAACAAGCACATCTCAATCCTTGATGGAACAATCTATGCAATGTCCTAAATGTGGCTCAGCTGATATCGAACAGCGCGATCATGAACAGAATTTAAAGAAAATTGGCGGCATTCTCATGAGTTCAGCGGGTGCAACTGCAGGGACTGTAGGTGGCGCTGCTTCGGGTGCATCCATTGGCGCTGCGATTGGTACGGTAGCCGGACCTTTAGGTGTGATTGTCGGCGGAACCGTAGGCACTTTTGTCGGTGCAATCAGTGTCGGAATTACCGGCGGTGTGGTCGGTAATTTTCTGGGGAAAAAAGCTGGGGTTTCTGTCGACCGTAATCTGTTTCAGGATTATCAATGTCTGAAATGCAAATACAGATTTAGTCAAAAAGATCAAAAAGATCAAAAAGATCAAAAAGATCAAAAAGATCAAAAAGATCAAAAAGATCAAAAAGAAGCCTAATAAAATTCAGGAAATGAAGTTCATCCTTCATTTCCTGTGAGTGTTTTTCAGACTCGATTGAGTTTCAGTACCACTTCACCTAAACGCTTGCCTTGTACTTCACACAGAATTTTTTCATCCTGACTCAAGCCCTGATCATGCCGTGGGCCGCTAACATGACTAGCACCATAAGGTGTACCACCAGTTTTGGTATTCGAGAGTGCCGGTGTTGCATTGCTGAGCCCCATAATCATCATGCCATGATGAAACAACGGCGGCAGCATGGTCAGCAAAGTACTTTCCTGTCCGCCATGCATGGAACCTGATGCCGTAAACACGCAAGCCGGTTTACCGTGTAGCGCTCCATTCAGCCACAGACTCGTGGTCTGATCCCAAAAATATTTCATTTCAGAAGCCATGTTGCCAAAACGGGTCGGTGAACCAAGCGCCAAACCGGCACACTGCGCCAGATCGTCTAGAGTACAGTAAATATCCCCTTCTGCCGGAATACTGGGTTCAGCGACTTTTACCACGCTGGATATATTTGGAACTGTCCTGATTTTTACTGCCACGCCTGTCGCTTCAATTCCATTGGCAATTAAATGCGCCATTTCTTTGGTTGAGCCATATTTGCTGTAATATAAAACAAGGACATAAGGTTGCATCATGGTTCTTAGTCATTACTTAAAAAAATAAAACTATACGATACTTTGCAAGTTTTTTGGTTAAGCTGATGGTGAAAATTCATGATGATTAAAAAAATTGAGATTGGATGCAGATGATTGTTAAGTATTTAAAGAAATTACCTTTCTATGAAAAACACTGGTTTCAATTTGTTTTATTTGTACTTCGACGCTTTGAAGCAGACCGCTGTCGCGAACAGGCAGGTTCCCTGACCTACACTACCCTGTTTGCGGTGGTGCCGATGCTGACGGTTTTTCTGGTAATTATCTCTTCCATTAAAGCGCTGGAACCTGCGCGGCAGCAATTGCAACAACTGATCTATAGTAATTTTTTACCCAAAACTACAATTGCCTTTGATAAGGCCCTGAATGCCTTTACCGATAAATCCAGCAATCTCACCATCATTGGTATTCTGTTCTTGTTTGTGACGACAGTATTGATGCTCAGCAGTATCGAAACGGTGTTTAACCGCATTTGGCGCGTGACTGAAACGCGGGGCGGAATTATGGGCTTTATGCGTTACTGGACCATCATTTCGCTCGGGCCGATTTTACTCGGCAGTGCATTTGTGATTTCTTCGACCGTGGCATCCATGAGCATTCTCAGCAATAACTTTGCCGGTTATGAGCTTGATGGCGCTTTTGTCCTATGGGCGATTTCCTTTTCTTTGACTGTACTCGGATTTTTCATTTTGAACTGGACCATCCCGAATCGCAGTGTACCGCTTAAATCTGCCTTTATTGCCGGTCTATTTAGTGCCGTGGTGTTTGAGCTGCTGAAAAATCTGTTTGGCTATATCATGTCAAACTTTACCAGCTATGAGATCGTCTATGGTGCCTTCGCCGCCGTGCCGATTTTCCTGCTCTGGATTTATCTGTCGTGGATTATTGTGTTATTGGGGGTTGAAATCAGCTATGCCCTGACGGCGTTTGAATCTGGGCAGGACAATAAACGCCATCCCATCGTCATGCTGCTGGATCTGTTAGAATTATTTTATAAAAAGCAGAAAACTGGTGAAAGCATCAGTGAAGCCCAAGCACTTGAGGTCTTAGGCCGGGATGAAATTGGACGCTGGCCGAGCTATGTCGCCATGTTTGAAAAGCAGAATTTGATCAAACGTACCGATGAAAATGAATATGTGCTGGTTCGTGATCTGGATCAGGTCAGCTTCTGGAATTTTTATCTGCAATTACCCTATCCACTGCCACGCAAAAACCATCTCACCAATGCCCAGACTGATGACATCTGGATGCAAAATTTCTCACCTAGATTACAGGAAACCGATCAATATCTGGAAGAAAAACTCAATTTTCCATTGTCCGAACTGTTCCGACATAAATAAAAAAATCCTCTCGCTTGAGAGGATTTTTTTTAACTGATAGCGGTAGATTTCCAGCAGACTATAGCGCCTGCAGTCACCAAACCCGTCCCGATCCAAAAACTGAGTTCGGGTCTGACATCCAGAATCAGCATTGACATGACCGAAGAAAGAATCGGCATAAAATAGGTGGCTAAAATCAGCACCTTGATATTGCCGAACTGCATACTCTGATTCCAGTTACTATAGGCGATGCCAATCAGACTACCCACCACTGCAATTCCCAGCCATAGCTTGAATGTGGGCATGATAAAAGGTTCGTTTAATCCTAAATGTAAGAACCATAAGCTAATTACAGCGACCAAAAAGAAAATCGGTACACCATTTTGTCCGCGGCCATAGGTCCTAGTTAGAACGCAGTAGCAAGGCCATAACAAAGCGCCGAGAAAGGCAAAGCCATAGGCCCAAGGATTTTCAGCTAAAGCCTGCATAAACTTCGGCAGATTAGTGATTTCTGGATTGACCACCAGCATCAGTCCCATCACAGCGAGCAGAAAGCCTGGAATCACCCAGAGGCGAGCCTGCAACTGTCGGGCAAAAATCGAAAAAACAATCATCAAGGGTGGCCACAGATAATTGATCATGGCAATCAGCATCACCTGTTCACGATTATCCGACCATGCCACAGCAACCAGAAATAGAATCTCATAAGCCACAAATAAAGCGCCACAACCGAGCAGATAACGCTTGGACATTTGCATGATTTTTGGAAAGCCGGTGAACGCAAAAATCGCCAGACTGCTAAAACTATAAATTAAAGCAATCCCCTGCACTGCACTGGTGGATTCAGTAATCAGTTTCACTACGGCGACCAGACTGGCCCAGATCAGAATAGAAGACAGACCAATCCAGGTCGCTAAATTTACAGACCAGATTTTCATGCTTGCTCTTGAATGCTTTTATTGATATTCGGTTTTTTCAGCCATCCCTGCAAACTCACTAGAATCACACCCAGCATGACCATACAGGTGCCGATAATAAAATTGATTTCGATATGTTCATCCAGAATCAGTACGCCGAACAGCATGCCGAATACAGGGGTCAAAAAGGAAAATACCCCTAGACGCGATGCCAGATAATGCTTCAGCATCCAGAACCAGATCAGATAACTGGCAAAGGAAATCAGCACGGTATGAAAAACCAGACTGGAAATAGACAACACCGTCCATTGAATGGCTGCTTGTCCAGTCAGAACAGCCAGAGGCAATAACAGCATTCCACCTATCAATAATTGATAGAACAAAGTCTGGGTTGCAGGTGCTTCAGCCAGCCGGCTCAGACGTACACTGACTGTGGTGGCTGCCCAGAATACGCCGCCAAGCAAAGCCAGAAAATCTCCCCACAAGGCATCAGTTTGTAAAGTTGATTCTGTCTGTGGACGTAACAGAAAGCTGACTACAATTCCGCTAAAGGCAAGAAATATTCCGCCCCATTGCACAGAAGACAAACGCTCTGCCGGCAATTTCCAGTGTAAACCCAAAGCCACAAAAATCGGCGCGGTATAAAGTAAAACAATCGTATGCGAGGCTGAGGTATAACGCAGTGCCTCACCAATCAGATAGAATTCGGTTGCAAACAACACACCGACTAGTAATCCTGCAGGTAAATAGCGTGCATTCCAGAGTTGACGGCGCACGCTCTGCTGAATCAGGGGATAAACCATCAGCGCAGACAAGGCTGAACGCAAGGCAATTTGCATCAGGGCTGAAATATCATTCGCGGCCCACTTCAGTACCACCTGTTGTAAACCCCACAACATACACAATACAAACATGATGGCAGATGCTTTGGCATCTAATGCCTGACGCTGGCTCACATACGGTCCTGTTGCTCATTTGGAAGGTACACTATAAAAGTGTCAGAAATAAAAGATATACTTCAAAACAGACAAATGATGGTGTTATTCAGGCAATTTCGGTGATGCATAAAAAAATCCAAGCAGATTCAGCTTCGCTCAAGCAACTTCCGACCCATGATCTGATTAAAGCACCTCTGTGGATCAGTTTCAGGGAAGATCCTGCGCAATCTGTTTATCCGCTACATGGCCATGCCTGGGGAGAATTTGTCTATGCTTTTCATGGCGTGATGGAAGTGAATATTAATCATATAAATTATGTGACGCCTTCACCTCACGGCATCTGGCTCCCACCGAATTTAGAGCATCGTGGTCTGAACCGTACCGCAGTTTCTCATGGCACCCTGTATGTGCATGAATCACTATGCAGCCAACTCCCTACTCAACCGGGTATCTTGCTCAGTGCGCCTCTGGTCACTGCTTTATTTACCCACCTGAAACAACTGCATCAGCAAGATCATCCGGGATTCGAGAATTCAGCTGAATATCAGCGTCTGCTACAGGTGCTGCTTGATCAGCTCCAGCAAGCCCAACTGGTCAGCAGTTATCTACCGCATTCAGAACATGCATTGCTGAAACAGATTTTAGATTATTTACATCAGCATCCGGCAGATCACAGCTCGCTGCAGCAACTGGCCGAACGCGTCAATTTAACCGAGCGGACGTTAGCGCGATATAGCCAGAAAGAACTGGGAATGTCACTGCATGAATGGCGGCAACGCCTGAAAGTGATGCAGGCCATGTCTTTATTAAATGCAGCGCATAGTGTCGAGAGCATTGCCTTTGATCTGGGCTATGCCAATGCCTCGGCATTTATCAGCATGTTTAAACGCTGGATGGGAAGCACCCCAGATCAGTTTCGCAAACGTTATACTGCTAATGATTAAAATTATGCATATGAAAAAGGAGCCAATAGGCTCCTTTGATTCAAAGTTTTGGTTATTTCACAAAAGTCGTCCAGACATAATCCTGAGACTGCCCTTTGAGGGTCATTTTCAGTTGATCGCCTGAATGCAATGCTGCAACACCTGCCGGGGTACCGGTCATCACCACATCCCCTTCTTCCAAAGTAAAGACCTGACTGATGTCAGCCAGCAAGGTAGCAATATCAAAAATCAATAAAGCGGTATCACCTTTTTGACGTAGCTCATCATTGACTTGCAGTGTGTAATGCACATCTTTCCAGTCAGTGACTACATCGGCGACAGGTACCCAATCCGACAACAGACAAGAGCCATCAAAGGCTTTGGCACGTTCCCAAGGCTGGCCTTTTTTCTTGAGATCATCCTGTAAATCACGCAAAGTTAAGTCCAGACCTAAAGTCACCGCACCCACAGCTTCAAGTGCTTTCACAGGATCGCTTTCTTTGCTTAAAGTCCGGTCAATACGCAAACTCAGTTCACATTCATAATGGCAATTGCCCCATTCCGGATTCCACTCAATGCCTGCTTCGAGCGAACTTAAGGCACTCGGTGGCTTGATGAACAATACCGGACGATCAGGGATCGCATTGCCGAGTTCTTTGGCATGATCGGCATAACTGCGACCCACACAAACGATTTTGGATGGACGTGTGCTCATGATCAAAACTTCCCTTTTCCTTTTATAGATATCTGAATTATTTTTTAAATGTATGCTCGAACATACTCTGTTCAGTGCCATCCTTAAATGCACGCTTCGGCACAATAACCACGGTACGGTTTTTTAATTCCATCATATAAGTGAGTTTACCGACAGCAAAATTCTGCACTTCACTATATGGCACCAGCTTGCTACGATCATTATTAAAAATTTCCGCATAGTCCTGATACAGATCAATACCCTGTTCGCTTTTACCAAACTGATATTTAACAAACTGACGTTTAAACATCATCGGCAGGAACCAGTAACGCATAATACCTTGCAGGAGCAGAAAGAATGCGCCCAAAGCCACGTAATAACGTCCGACGCCATCAAAACCCATCGAGAAACCCCAGATGATGATCCCGATACTGACCAGAGGCGTCAGAAAACGTGAAATCTGCTTTTTACCAAACGTCGCCAGGGCAAAACCATCCTGAGATTCTTCTAAAGTCAGAAAATAACGGGTCGATAAAGTCGGTGCTGACTCAGTCATAGCATCACATCAAAAATAAAATCTTGCCCAATACTATACCAAAATATCCATAGCGCTTATGGCCTGTCGCATCAATTACATAACTTTGCTTTGGAAATACGTGCATTTGGTTTTAAATAAACAGCAATTAAAACAAAAAATACGCAACAGGATGTTGAATGAAAGAATTAAAGCAATGCATGCTCATCGGTGTTTGTTTGGCAGTTTCTGTCCCAGCACTGGCCAAGATTATTCCCTGGAATGCCGAAATACCAAGCAGTCTGAGTGCTTATCAGGGCAATGCCCAGCAACTGGCAGAATTAACCGGCGAGCGGATTCTGATTTATGCGCATCCAACCAGTAAAACTCAGCTTCCCACCTTAAACAGTAATGCAGCCAGCAAGACACAGTTTTATAGTGCGGCTGTAGTATTGCCTGTGGCTGAAGCTCAGGTTGAAAAATTGCTGCAACATTATCCGAATTATGTCGGTCTGTTTCCGACCTTAAAGTCGGCCAAGGTGCTGGAGCAGCAGGGTTCGATTCAGCAGGTTAAATATCAGGTTCATATCCCGACCCCGATTCCAGTCTTGAACTTTAAAGAAACCGTAGTGATGCAGCATCATCTGGGTGAAAACAGCATCAGCACCTTAATTATTGATGCGCCAATTCTCTATGGTGCAGGAAAACTGGAGTGGTTTGCACTGGGTCCGCATAGAACGCTGGTGACTGTCACCCAATGGGGCGACCTGAACCAGCCCAAAGGCTTTTTATTCAGTAAAATCCTGAATGCGCTACCTGAAGCCAAACTCGGCATTCCGCCGAGTACCAATGCATTTCTGCTGGAAGCACTACAACAACGCTTTAAAATCGAGCATACAGCAGCACTAGTAACTCCGATTCCGCAACTTAGATTCAACCCTCAACAGCTACAAAAAATTGCCCAGATCAGCCAAAAGTCTGGTCAACCGGTCAGTTTCATTTTTCCGAACTATCAGATTAAAGAAGGAAAAGCCTCAGAAAATTTAAGATTTAGCAGCACCTATCAATATTTTGCGCATCCGGTCGAAAAATTGCGACCGTGGTTAGCGGCTGAAGCGACGCAGCAGCTTTTTCCTCGGCAGATCAAGAAAGTCGAACTGAATCCGGTCAATACTCAGAATATAGATGCCAACTATAAGGTGTCGGTGGGTTTGGGCGTGATTCAGATCCCGTTTAATTTTAAGATGCATTTTTACCAACCTGATTCCCTGCAAAACCAGTTCAATGCCAATGGCGGTGACTTGAAGTTTGTGAAAGGTGGTATGCGCTTATTGCCGCAGTCACAAGGTACCTTATTTCAAATCACCAGCAGTATGAAAATTCACGATCAGGCGCCGTTCTTATTAAGAGCCATGCGTAGCATGCCCTATCATGATATTTTACCAGCAGTGGGTGGTAATACCGTTTATGCACTGAAAGTGCAGCAAAAATTAAGATGAGCAGGAAGCAGAGAGTTATTGGTTTTTTATATGAAAAATAGTTAAAAATCACAGACGTAAAAAAACCGCATCAACGTGCGGTTTTTTCAGAATTCTTATCAAGATTGGTGCGCTCAGAGAGATTCGAACTCCCGACCCCTTAGTTCGTAGCCAAGTGCTCTATCCAGCTGAGCTATGAGCGCGACGTCTTGATGGGGTGCATTATACGAGCTTTTTCAGTCTTGTTAAGTGTTTTTTAATAAAATCACAACTGAATGTACAGTAATTAAACGATGTATCAAAATTTATAGTTTTCTGCTGAAAATTTCTGCGGATTTAGAGCTAAAAACACTTAATTAATTCAATCAAGAGGCTTGTATTTTCCAAAAATTCCATCACTACGCAATGGGTCAGCCTTAAGTAACCTGAGTTCGATATAAAAAAAGAGTAGAAAAAAAGCCCTGTTTTTGTAACATATTGGTTCTCAAGACAAAATGTTATAAAACAAGGCTTCTCAATGGATCATATTACCGAATTATTTTGTATTTTGGATGATTTCTGCAAAAAATTTAATGACTCTTTAGAGAAAGCTTTAATTTCTGATCAAAAAACCAGGTTGAAAAAGTCAGCTTTAAGCTTGTCTGAAGCAATGACCATTGTCATTTTATTTCATCAATCCGGTTTTAGATTCTTCAAATATTTTTATTGCCAAATGATCGTTCCATTCTGGAAATCTGCTTTTCCTAAACTGCTTAGCTACAACCGATTTATTGAAATCATGCCCCGTTGTTTGCAAGCTCTGAGTTGTTTCTTCCATCAGGTGAAAGGAAAAGATACGGGAATCAGTATCATTGACTCCACTAAATTGGTAGTTTGCCATAATCTTCGGATTAAAAGGCATCGTGTATTTAAAGGCTTGGCCGGTCGTGGAAAAAGTAGTACGGGTTGGTTTTATGGTTTTAAATTACATCTCGTTATCAATAATTTAGGTGAAATTATTAATCTCAAACTGACATCGGGAAATGTTCATGATGTTGCTATATTAGAATCTTTAACTCAAGAATTAAATGGGATCCTACTCGGAGACAAAGGCTATTTGAGCAAAGCAAAAGCCGAAGCTTTAGCAGCAAGAGGACTGAAAATATTGACCCCATCACGTCGGAATATGAAAAATAAATCCATCCAAACTGAAGAAGAAAAACAATTACTTTGCAGAAGAGGATTGATCGAAACAGTGAATGATCAATTAAAAAATTTACATCAACTTGAACATTCACGTCATCGTTCGGTAAATAACTTCATGGTGAATATCATGGCTGCTGTAGTGGCTTATTGTTTGAACCCCAATAAGCCAACTTTCCAAAATATGCTAAAAGGTTAAGTGGATTTCATCGAACTCAGGTTAAGTATTCTTAACCAGGTATTCAGCCAGAATAGAATTCAAATATAAAACGACCATCATCCTTGTACACTTTATCACTCGCCTATTGTTCCAGTCTTTACTTCTCCTGCCCTTTGATAATGCGTAAACACAATACCATTTGAGCTGGCCAGATGATCTATCAATTGAAAAGCGGCGGGTATTGATTCATGGCTAAACAGGCGTTTGCCAACACCGAGTATAATTGGAAAAGTCAGCAGACGAAGTTCGTCCACAAGCTCATATTTGAAAAGTGTCTGTACCACTGCAGCACTACCATACACGCGAATATCCCCCTCTCCCGATGCTTTAAGATTGATTATCTCATCAATGCTTTTCAGAAAAAGGGTATTTTGCCAGTCGGAATGCTCCAGACTAGTAGAAAGAATATATTTATTGACGTCATTGATTCCCGGCCAGTCTTCAGTATGTGTGGGCCAGTAAGATTCAAAAATCTGAAAAGTATGTTTCCCTAAAAGAATATCGGAGGGCTGCATCCATTTTTGCATAATGACATCAAATGCCGGATCAGGTTCCGCATTAAAATACGGCGCCACCCAGCCACCATATTGAAAGCCACCAGATATATCTTCTTCTGGGCCGCCGGGCCCCTGCATCACGCCATCGAGGGTCAAAAATTCCTGGACAATGATTTTTCTCATCACGACTGCCTTTATTTTTATTCACTCGCCTGAGACTTATTTTTAGCACGTGTTGTCTGGTGTTTCTGTAAATTTTAGGCACAAAAAAACCGCAACATGTGCGGTTAATTGTTCAAGTTGGTGCGCTCAGAGAGATTCGAACTCCCGACCCCTTAGTTCGTAGCCAAGTGCTCTATCCAGCTGAGCTATGAGCGCGTAACTTGTGTGCCTCGGTTGGCAATACGTTTTTTCTGCTTAACTTACTTGGTGCGCTCAGAGAGATTCGAACTCCCGACCCCTTAGTTCGTAGCCAAGTGCTCTATCCAGCTGAGCTATGAGCGCGCGACATAAGTAAGCGTGGCGGTGAGAGAGGGATTCGAACCCTCGATACAGTTACCCGTATGCGTCCTTAGCAGGGACGTGGTTTCAGCCACTCACCCATCTCACCGTAACGTGCGGCCATAATACAAATTTCGGCATGGCACTGCAAGCGCAGCATCAAAAAAAAGTGCATATTTTTGCTCGTTTAAATACTTTTTAAGCAATTCCTCGATTTTTCGCGCATTTTGATGGCAAAAAAACTGCATAAATTTCCAGTTATCGAAAATTAACAGAAAATTGAAAACTTAAATGGATTATTGCAATCATTTACGTGCAGTCTGCGCATACATGTTTTATGCTAAACCTATCTCCTAAGATAAATTTAAAGACATGATGAAAAACTGGGTCGATCCTGAAGCAAAAGCTGAAGCCGAACGTTATGACAACCCTATCCCTAGCCGCACGCTCATTTTAGAAACCATCGAAAAGAACAATGCCCAGTCCCATGCAGACCTGGTCGAACATTTTGAAATTGCAGATCAAAAAAGTATTGATGCCCTGAGCCATCGTTTAATTGCGATGGTGCGTGACGGGCAACTGATGAAAGACGGCTACAAGTTTCAGATTGCCGTCGAGCAACCTGAATCCGAAGCGACGGTTTATATCAATTCCCGAGGGATGGGAACTGCCAACATTTCCGGCCAGGATGACCTATTATTGGCTGAGCGTGAACTGCGTCTGGTCTTTAATGGTGACCGCGTTAAAGTGCGTCAGACTTCGGTAGACCGTAAAGGTAAGGCCTGGGGCTATATTACTGAAGTTGTGCAGCATCGTGTCAAACAGATCATTGGTAAAGTGTCAGAGTATGATGGTGAATACTTTATCCAGCCAGCCAACCCGAATGCACATCAGCCAATCACCCTTGAAAAAGAACTGATCGAACATGCCCAGGTCAATCTGGGTGACTCGATTCGTGTGGCGATTGATACCTATCCGACCCGTGAAGAATTCGCGACTGGGCATATTGTGCAGTCCATGGCAGACAAGGCCGATACTGAAATCATCATTCCACAAACCATTTTAGAATATGGTTTGCCTTATGAATTCCCGGAAGAAGTGGTTAAAGAAGCCGAGAGCTTTAAAGAACCAACGGCCAAAGACCATGAAGGTCGTGTGGATCTGCGTGATTTAGCCTTAGTTACTATTGACGGTGAAGATGCACGTGACTTTGATGATGCCGTTTATGCCGAAAAACGTCCGGGTGGTGGCTATCGTGTGGTCGTGGCCATTGCCGATGTCAGCCATTATGTGCGTCCAGGCAAACCGCTGGATGATGAAGCGCAGGAACGCGGGACGTCAGTCTACTTCCCGCACTTTGTTTTACCGATGCTGCCTGAAGCATTGTCGAATGGCCTGTGTTCGTTAAATCCGAATGTTGACCGCCTATGTATGGTCTGTGATTTAAAACTGTCACGTGCTGGCCGTGTTACCGGTTTTGAGTTCTATCCATCTGTTATGCATTCCAAGGCACGTTTGACCTATGATCAGGTCGCACAGTATCTGGAAGGTGACAGTCAAGCCATTACCGAAGACCGTGAAGTTCGCAAGTCGATCAACACCCTGTTCCAGCTTTATCAAGTTCTTAAAAGTTTACGTGCTGAACGCCATGCCATGGAATTTGAAACCGTCGAAACTTACATGACCTTCGACGAACTGGGCGGAATTAAAGAAATTTTGCCGCGTAGCCGTAATGATGCGCATAAGCTGATTGAAGAATGTATGTTGCTGGCCAACGTGGCAGCCGCAGAATATGCATTGAAAAATGAAATGCCAATGTTGTACCGCGTGCATGAGCCACCTGAGTTCTCACGTATCCAGAAAGTCCGTGACTTCGTCAAGCTGCTGGGTTTGAATTTCCCGGAACAGCCGACTCAGAAAGATTATCAGGCGGTGATTGAAGCGACCAAAGAACGGATTGATGCACCAAGTATTCATGCGGTGTTATTACGCTCCATGATGCAGGCTTACTATGGTGCGAGTAATGCAGGCCATTATGGTCTGGCTTATGAAGCCTATACACATTTCACTTCACCAATTCGCCGTTATCCGGATCTGTTATTGCATCGTGCAATCAAAGCACATTTAAATAACAAGCCATCTCCACTTTCAGGTGGTGCTTTAGATGAAGCTGGTGACCATTTCTCTGCCACAGAACGTCGTGCAGATGAAGCATCACGCTCGGTAACGACCTGGTTGAAATGCCATTATATGCAGCAGCATCTGGGTGAAGAATTTGTCGGCATTATTAGTGCAACGGCAGAATTTGGCCTGTTTGTCACGCTAAAAGACCTGTATGTCGATGGTATGGTGCATGTCAGCCAGCTAGGCGATGACTTCTTTGTCTTTGATCAAAGCAGCCAGAATCTGATCGGCCAGAACCGTGGTCAGGTCTTTGGTCTGGGTGATGAAGTCAAAATCAAGGTTGCCGGTGTCAATCTGGAAGAACGCAAGATCGACTTTGAACTGGTGCAACAACTCAGTCATGCCGGCCGTGCAGTTCGTGCCCGTGCACCGCGCGTGAGCGAGAAAAAACCAGTATCACGTCCAGCAGCAACCGAAGAAGTGTTCGGCAACAATGAACGTGAATCTAAATCCAACCTGAGCACCGATGGAGAACAGCCCATACGACGCAAAAAAGGAAAAGGAAAACCCAGCTCTTACAGTAAAAAGTCTGCTAAACCATCTGCAGGAAAGTCTGAAGCAAAGGTTAAAGATAAAGTAAAGAAAAAGGCCAAGGTCAAAAAGAAAAAGTCGAATGCAAAAGCCAAGACTGAATAATTTTTGACGGTTTAAAAAGAGTGCTACGGCGCTCTTTTTTATTCAATACGAACAGAAGATAATAATTTAGAATAAATTTTATCTACATCTGCTATATGATTCTTGATTTTCTCTTCACAAACATTTTGGTCTAATTTTTCATCTATTTGCTCGATTTTTGCATCAATAATCTTGTTATAAATATCTGTAAATTTTTTAGAAATTAAAATAAATTCTGATTTATCAGAAAGGTTCTCAATAAGAACTAAAATTGCATATACTTGATAGTATGATTCTTTCATTTCATTAAAATCAGATTTTTTCCATTCAGGTTTATGAGATAAATCTAAAGTTTTAGTTGTCCACCCAACTAATTGTTTGTAAGCAAAAATAATTTCATCTCTTTCAACTTTTCTATTTTCTTGTTCTTTCCATTTATCTAATAAAATGTAACCTGCATAACCAATAAATAAGGTAGCTGACCAACTCATCATCGTGGCAAATGCTCCTTTATCTAGATCATTATCATAAGGCTTTGTTGCACAAAGCTGTTCGTAAGGTCTAATTCAGCAATATAATTTCCGAATGAAGAAGCCTCCACCTAATATCTACCGTACAATCAACTGGTCCAAATACAATCAAGCCTTAATTAATCGAGGAAACATTTCGATTTGGTTTGATCCCAAGACTCAATGGTACGCTCAACCCAAAGGTAAACATGGTCGAAATCAAACTTATTCAGATACAGCCATCCAATGCTGTTTAATGATTAAATCCTTATTTCGACTCTTTTTACGTATGGTCACTGGCTTTGTGAAAAGTCTCATTAAGCTTTGTGGTTTAGATTGGACAGCGCCAGATTATTCCACCATTTGCAGAAGACAAAAGCATATTGATCTTGTAATTGGCTATCAAAAAAGTAGTGATGGACTACATCTACTTGTGGACTCTACTGGTTTAAAGTTTTTAGGTGAAGGTGAATGGAAACGCAAGAAACATCAGCCTGAATATCGTCGCCAATGGCGAAAACTTCATATCGGTATAGATGCTGAAACCCTACAAATACGATCAGTTCAACTCACGACCAACAATGTGAGTGATTCGCAAGTCCTTGGTGATTTACTAAATCAAATCCCATTGGATGAACAGATTGATTCAGTCTATACAGATGGGGCTTATGACACAAAACAATGCCGTCAGGTCATTGCAGATCGGCAAGCGCATGCAGTGATTCCACCTAGGAAAAATGCGAGACCTTGGAAAGATACAAAAGTTCATTCGCGAGAGCGAAATGAATTACTTCGAACAGTTAAGCATTTAGGAAGAATAATATGGAAAAAATGGTCAGGTTACCATCGGCGCAGTTTGGTTGAAACCAAGATGCATTGCATCAAATTATTGGGGGATAAACTCAGTGCGAGAAACTTTCAAAGCCAAGTCAATGAGATTCATGCACGTGTGGCAGTATTAAATAAATTTACGGAATTAGGCCGACCTCATACCCGAGTTGTGTCTTAAATTTGACTAGCTCAGAGTAGCTTTAATTTTAAATCTTTGTGCAACAAAGCCTTATCATAATAAGATATTGGGACAACAAAATCGAAGATAAACCAATATTACAATATACCAAGTAAGATAAAAGCGACTGCTGCACTAAATAAAAATGTTACTTCTGTTTTTCTTTGCATAATAATTTTTCTCTATTTTCAAATTATAAAGCAAATATTAGTTTCAAAACTTGATTTACTCAATTAAAAGCCCTACATCTAGATTTAACATTGAAAATTAATTTGGCAGACCGACATGACTTTAGAAAAGGCAACTTTGCCTGTTCCACAATTTGATCAGATTACGCTGGCTGAGCTAAAACAAAAAATTGAAAGCTGTATCGCTGAAGGGCAAAAGTTCCTGAATGACCTCACCGAAACGCCTACTACAGTACAGGAGCAGCTGACTACGTTGGAACATGTCGACACGCTTGAAAACAATATGAGTGAGTCTTGGGGCATCTTGTCACATTTAAATGCCGTGATGAACAATGCCGAAACCCGTGATGTCTACCAAGCACTTTTACCGGGTCTTAGCGAATATTATACGCAACTGGGTCAACATACGGCGCTGTATCAGACCTATCAGCATATTTATGATGCGTCGATTTATAGTGAACTGCCGGCAGCGCAGCAAAGCGCCATTAAACTGGCCTTACGTGACTTTAAATTATCTGGGGTGGCGTTAGAGGGTGAAGCGAAAAAACGTTATGCGGAAATTTCGGCACGTCTGTCCCAATTATCTTCCGACTTCTCCAACCATGTACTGGATGCGACTCAGGCCTATTTCAGACCGCTAAATGAAGAGGAGTTAGCGGGTCTATCTACCAGTAATATTGAGCTGTTAAAACAATATGGTCAGCAACGTGAGCTGGATCAACCGGTGGCTACGCTGGATTTCCCGTCTTATCTGGCGATCATGACCCATTCAGAAAATCGCCCTCTGCGTGAAGAACTCTATAAAGCTTATACCACACGTGCGTCAGATCAGGCTGAACAGAGCGAGTTTGACAATACTGCACTGATCGAAGAAATTCTCAGTTTGCGTCTGGAAATGGCAAAACTGCTTGGCTTTAATAATTATGCGGAATTGTCCTTAGCCAGCAAAATGGCACCAAGTGTAGAGGCCGTAGACGAATTCTTGCGTGATCTGGCAGAGCATGCCCGCGCGCCAGCAGAGAAAGAAATTGCAGAACTGAAAGCGATTGCTGCTGAAGATGGCATCCGTGATCTGCAACCGTGGGACAGTGGCTATTATTCTGAAAAGCTGAAAATGCAGCAATTTAATTTGTCACAGGAAGTGCTTAAACCTTACTTCCCTGCACCAAAAATCCTGCAAGGCCTGTTCAGTATTGTGAATCGTCTGTATGGCATTCAAGTCATTGAACGTGAAGCGCCTGTCTGGCATCCAGATGCACGTTATTTTGAACTGGAAGATCAGGGTCAGGTCATTGGCGGTTTCTATTTTGATCTGTATGCACGTCAAGGCAAACGTGGCGGTGCATGGATGAGCGGTTTCCGTTCCCGTATGCAGACCAGTGATGGCTTGCAAAAACCGATTTGTTATATGGTCGGTAACTTTACTCCACCCGTCGGCAATCGCCCTGCACTCTTGACCCATGATGAAGTCATCACCTTGTTCCATGAATTTGGTCATGGCCTGCATCATATGCTGACAGAAGTGGACAATATTGCGGTAGCAGGTACCCATGGCGTGGCTTGGGATGCGGTCGAACTGCCAAGCCAGTTTATGGAATTCTGGGCCTGGGATCAGGAAAGTCTGGATCTGCTCAGCGAGCACATTGAAACTCAAGAATCCTTGCCGGCAGAGTTGCTGAAAGCCCTGCTCGATGCACGTTTCTTCCAGTCTGGCATGCAAACCCTGCGTCAGCTTGAATTTGCCCTGTTTGACCTGAGTATTCACCGAGCCAATCCGGCTTTAAATGCAACACAGGTTCAGGCTACTCTGAATGAGATCCGTGAAAAGTATGCGGTCCTACCGACCACCGACTATAACCGTTTCCAGCACAGCTTCAGTCACATTTTTGCCGGTGGTTATGCAGCAGGATATTATTCCTATAAATGGGCCGAAGTTTTGGCCAGTGATGCCTTCGACCGCTTTGAAGATGAAGGTATTTTTAATACCACTACCGGAAAGCAGTTTCGGGAAAATATCCTCGCAGTTGGCGGAAAAGACACAGCACTTGACGCATTTATCAATTTCCGCGGACGCGAGCCAAAAATAGATGCGTTGCTGCGTCATCAAGGTTGGACGAACCCCTCTAAAAACGCTTAAACTAGCTTTTTAAGTTGATCACAAGGTGAGTATGATGACCATTAAACGTCGTTTCATTGCAGGCGCAAAATGTCCAAAATGTCAGGCGTTAGATCGCGTCGTCATGCTGACCTCTGGTGAAGATGAATGGATCGAATGTATTGAATGTGGTTATGAAGAAAATCGTCCCACACATGTTGATCAACCAGAAACACCAGCTGTTCCAGATGAAGTTGGCGTGATTCAGTTTAAACCTCGTTCAGTAAAATAAAAATCAAGGTTCAAGCTATGTCAGTAGAACAAAGAAATAACCCCAAACTTTTAATGGGGATTATGGGGGCTTTAGTTACTGTCGTTGCATTGGTATTGCTATATCAGTGGTTGAATGCCTTTTCCGGTGAAGCGGAACGCATACATCAGGAAGATATCGCGGCTGTTCCGGCAGCAAAACCTGCGGCGAAAACTGAAGAAGATACGGCGGCAGCGAAAGCACCTGAGACGATCGAAGCTAAAGCACTGGTATCAAATCAGCTGTTAGATGCACCAGTGCCGGAGAATGCCAGTTTGGCCAAAGAAGAAGTGGCTAAATTAGATGACATCCAAGTTCAGCTCAATGAACAAAAAGCCACACTGGATGCGCAGCATAGCGATGCCGACCAGTTGATCCAACTGAAAGAGGAACAGATCAAGTTACTTGAAGCACAACTTGCTCAAAGCCAGTAAATCTCGACAGCATTTCAGCTAGAATATCGTCAGATCTTCTAGCTCAGTTGTTTCCATGTCTGCCCCAGCCGCTCCGCATCTGCTTAAAGCCATTCTGTTACTGACCTGCTCTGCCTTTCTCTTTTCAGTCATGGGCGTCTGTATCCGTTATGCCTCAACAACAGTTGATAATGCTACCGTGGTCTTCTTTCGCAATTTTGTTGGGCTGTTTATTTTCCTGCCTTTCATTTTCAATAAAGGCATTGGTTTTTTCAAAACTGAAAAACTATGGATGCACACTTGGCGCGCAGTGGTCGGCCTGACTGCCATGTACGGCTTTTTCTATGCCATTGCTCATTTAAAACTCTCCAATGCTATGGTCTTCACCTACTCTTCCCCGATTTTTATTCCTTTGATTGCCTGGCTATTTCTCAAGGAAAAAATCACCACAAGCATGTTAGCCGCAGCTCTGATTGGTTTCATCGGCGTACTCTGTGTCGCCAAACCAGATTCGGGTCTAATTAACCTGATGTCGGTCATTGGTTTGAGTGCGAGCTTTCTGGCGGCGATGGCCTTTGTCACGGTTCGGGCACTGACTAAAACTGAGTCTCCGGAAAAAATCGTGTTTTATTTCTGCTTTATTGGCACCCTGATTTCAGTGATTCCGATGTTCTGGCTATGGCGACCTTATACCCTGACAGAACTCAGCTATCTGATTACTGCCGGCATCCTGGCCAATTTCAGCCAACTGTTCATGTCAAATGCCTACAAGCTGGCTCCGGCAGGACAAATTGGACCGGTCAACTATGTGGCGATTTTCTTTGCCGGCATGTGGGGCTTTCTGTTCTGGCATGAGGTTCCAGACCTTTATAGCCTGATTGGGCTGGGGCTGATTTTCTGTGCGATTCTACTGTGTAGCCCGATTCTACAAAAGCGCCTGAATTCATCCAAGATTTGATCAAGATTCGAAATCAAAGCAATAAAAAAGCACCCGTAGGTGCTTTTTTATTGCTTTTTTCTTATTGATACCAGCCGAACAGTTTAAAGATATAAGGCACATAGGCAATGATCAGCATCGCAGGCAGCAATACTATCACTGGTAAAATCCAGCGTTCATAACGATAGTAAAAAGACAGATGGCGAACTTCCGCATCCGCTTCAGCCACCTCAGCATCGCCAATCGACTGTCTGGCCAGCAGATGATTCAGCGCAACCGGTGGCGTCACATAACCCAGCTCAAAACCAATCAGGGTAATCATCCAGAAATGAACTGGATGAATGCCATATTGGTAAGCCACTGGAGCCACGGTTGCCGAAATCAGAATCACCGCGCCAAATGGATCCATGATCATCCCGACAAAAATCATCAAGCCGACAATCAGTGAAATCACCAAAATAGTACTACTGATATCGGTCGGGAAGGCTTCCATAATTTCAATACGTTCCAGCAAGCCACCGACACTCACCGAGAGTGCCATCAGAATGACCAAGGCACCAATATGGCCCACGGTCTCACTGGTCGAAATATGCATGGACTTCCAGAAACCGACTTGACGTAAAATTTCGGTCGCCTTTGAGCGCTGCACAGCATGATCAACCACCAGTTCTTTGCCTGATTGTTCGCTATGTTCAGCTTCACGATATTCTGCATTGGCCGCAGCACCGGCTGTTGCCAGTTCAGGTGTCGATCTTGAGTTTAAAGTTGCGGTCAAAGTTTCATCCCAATGCCCCACTGCCGGCAACGGCGCAGGTTCATGACGCAACTTGTCGAACAAGACAATCATCAGCAGAATGACTGGCATCATCACCGGTGCGGTAAATTCATTCAGGTCAGTCGACAAGGCATATTTATAGAATAACCAGATCAGAATGAAAATCACGATATATGGAATAATCGCAATGAAGGCGCGACCGGATTGAGGAGCAGCCACAATAGGTGCAGCAATCCGGAATTTGTTTTCTGCAAAGAACAGGGAAATTACCAGGAATAAAGTCGAACTGAGCAGGAAGACATAAATCCCGTAGTGATAGAGTAAGTCGGTGGTCACTTCTTTATTCAGTGATGCCACAACGACAATCAGCAAGCAAGGACGTAAAACCACGCCCAGTGAACCAGACATTGCAGTGGCGGCCAATGCAAACTGACGGCGTCCGCCCGCATTCCAGACTTCCTTGTAAATAATCGCACCTGCGGCAATTACGAAAATCCCTGATGCTCCGGTATAGGCGGTCGGTAATGCAGCTGCCAGCAAGATTAACCAGGTCAGGGTTTCAGGGGCCAGATTCCATGGACGCAGAATATTCAGGAACATGTCCACGACACGGGTCTGTTTCAGCAACATACCGGCCCAGATAAACAAGGCCAGATTTAGGAAAATACTGGAAAACTCTACCAATTGACCGAGGTAAATCCCCTGTCCCATTGGATAGTCCATAAAAAAGGTGAAATTTATTCCGGTAGTAATGGCCATATAGGCATACAGCGGCACACTCAAAAAGGCCAGACCAAAACTGCCACCTTCGCGCGTTGGTTTTGGCTGTTTGATCACCTGATACAGGCTGATCAAGGTGAGTGTGCTGAACAGAATCATCCACAACCAGTAGATGTACTTCATCTCCCCCATCGGCACGCCCGAGTTCAATACGGACTGATATTGGCTATAGGATGAAAATGCCAGGAAAGCATTAGCGACCAGCATGGCGACCGAATAAACTTTAAAGTCGATACGCGTGCTCGGGCTACGTAAGCCAATATGATGGGTTTTTAGAGTGGCACTGATCGCAGCAAAGACCACCATGATGACCAGAAGCAAAGCCCGGTTTTCCGTACCAAACTTGAAGATTCCAAAAAAAGAGGTTTCAAACGTCCGATAAGCCCGAATACTTGGATGAGCTTGCACATGTTGAATGGCTTTATCATAAAACAGGTAGGATTCTTCACAGACCTGCTGTGCCTGTAACACCGCAGCACGGACATCCGCTTCCGAACGCACCCCGAAGAAGTCGGCATATTCATCGGCTGCATCGGCTTTCATCTGCTGCTGAACACGCTGATCGACATTGATATTGCGTTCACACTGTGGACGCGTCGGTTCAGCCCTTAAAAATGAATATTGCATTCCGGTTGCCGGATCGCCGTAAATACGCTCACCCATACGCAGCAACTGGCCGTGAATCATTTCCCCGGTGCCAATAATTAAAGTGAGCAAAAGTAAAACCAGCACGACGAAGGTCGAGATCCACTCTGTCCATATATAACGCAACAGACCTAATCCTGATCTGTTTTGATCATCATTTTGCATGTGTATTCCTATTTTTATTTTAGCGGCCTGATGCTTGGTCTAGGACGCTGATCTTCCCTTCTGCCCCGAAAAATTCCTTTTCAAAGGTCAGGATCTTTATTCTATGTTTTGACTTTGCATGAAAATTGGCACAATAAAAATGACAATTTATATTTTCTTTTTGTATTTTCTGCCAAGTAAATTATTTATCTCTGCACTTTAATTATCCCGAAAATAATTGCTCACAATATAGATCAGCGCCAGAATCACGCCCCAAATCACCCCAAGTAAATGTGCCTCAACCAAAACCGGACTACCAATCAGCTGCGCCGTCCCGACATTGCCAATGGTGTTTTCCCAGACCAGTTTGGCAAAAATCAAAAATAATACCAGCGCCGCAAAGCCGCGTTCCCGCTTATACAGCAAATGTACACAGGCTACGGCGACATAGGCACCATGCAGCACGCCCGACAGGCCAGCATAGGCTTCAATATTGGGTAAGAAAAAATAAAAGCTTAAACTGATCAACGGTGGCAAGATCAGCAAAATGGCACAGAAATGCCAGACGGTAGCGCGTGGAAAAATGAAAGGTAAACAGATAAAGGCGAGAATGTTTAGAAAGTAATGAATCCAGCTCACATGTACCCAGTGCGCTGTCCAGAGTCGCCAGAATTCACCCAGCAGACTCTCTTGCCAGTAGATAAAATGATCCTGAAAAATTTGCAGACATGCAGAGAGAGAGACAAAAGCCGCTAGAAAAATAATTTTTCGTCGAAAATGTTGATCTAGCATCGGCCTGTTGTCCTCCCTGACCATCTAATTTGACTTCATCCCTGAAGCTTCATGCATAGTATCTGCATTACAGATCCGCACTGAACAGATCATCGAGCTCGGAAGAACTGTCGGATTCATCCCAGAAACGTTGCATGCCATCATCGCCACTACGTATACCAGTATTTTCTGTCCAGTAACGATCTGATATGCCACTGACCATAATCGCGGCCATGCTGTCAATCAGCTTGAATTGCGGATTTACCGGTTTTTCCTCGGTACGGGCCTGAGCAAAGGTTTTCAAGGCATCCCGAACTTTGGCATCATCGCCACTGGCCTGAGCCGCTACGGCATACAAGGCATGAGATAAACGTACACCTTTTTGCTCACCAATTTGTGTAGATTGTTTTAATGTTTGGTAAGGGTCAGGCTTGCCTTCCCCTGCGCCTGGCAACAAAGTCCAGATCACCGCACGGGTGGCATTCGGCGCCCCCCAGAATTTCGCGTTATCCAGACACACCATGCCACGCTCGACCACGGCAGCAATATCTTTCGGTACATGCACTGCACCACCCGAGTTAATATCATTGGTCATGGCCTGCAAGCCACTGAGCATACCCAACAGATAAACCGTTTGCTCGATATCACTGTTCATGCGTGGGCATTCTTCACCCAGGGCTTTTTGGTATTTCTTTTCATAACGGCTCTGGAACAGTTGATAACCGGTATATTGACGCTGTGCTGCCAGTGCCGCCCAGCGCTTCTGCTCGATTCGGGCATCTTGAGCTTCTGCCACCTGATTGGTTTTTGAAGCACGTAAATAGCGTAACTCGGCTTCCAGCGCTTTTTGCTCGGCACAAATACCGGCAGCCGAATACATCAGCACGGCTACCCGTGTTGGATCCGCCCCCATTTCTTTGGTCGCCATAATGGCAGGAGTTAAGGAATTCCCTGAATTACACACCATTTCAGCATCATCCATCGCTAAAATCGGCGGTACAATATGGTTTTCGGTGAAACCCAGTGCAACATTGGCACCGGTTTTAATGACCTGAGAACACCCCGTCAAAACTGTTGTTGTTATTGCAATGGTCGCCATACCTTGGCATATTTTACGGACGTCTGACATTTTCCTGTCCTCTATAATTGTGATTATGTCCATCTTTCTGCTAAAGATATCAGAAGCATTTTATGAATAAAAGAGTATTTACTCTAATTTAGACGAGACACTTTGCCATTAAATGGCCGTACTGCAATTGACTGCATTCAGGAGAATCCCAAATTTTGGGCAAAAAAAAGTAGCATTGCGACGGTTCAGCACATGCTACTTATTAACTGTACAAGCAGAGAAGTGATTTAACCCTGCTTGATTAAGATGAAAATTTATCCTTCAGCACCGTCCCGAGTCGTCCAATTACCAGGGCCAAAACAATCGCTACGATCAGAAACATCCACACTGGAAATTCCATCAAGGTCTCCCGTATTTGCTGTTGGTGTGGTAAATGTACAGGCTAATAATAAAACCCGAGGGATAAATTGTCAGACAATTCCTCTAAGTTATGGATTAACCGTGATTTTTGTCTGACAATAAAAATAGACTAATAAGATAAATATTTGTTTTATCAGTATTTTAATCCGAAAATTAAAATGCGTTTGTCTTACAACTAAATTAATTTAGTCAATATTTTTAAGGATTTCCATTGTTTGAGTGGCAATTGGTCACACCAGATCAGTAAAGGTCTTGCCTTGGCATGCTGGAAATACACCACAATATAAGCTTGATGATCAATGACATGGCTAATGCATACCCGACGGATAGGCCGTGCTTTGGCAGTCAATGACCACTCGCGTCCATCCAGATATTCAAACTGCTCAATCTGGGGGGCCTTGCGATAAAATAGCTGATAAATCATCAAGCCTATGACAGCACACACTGCCCAAAGTGCAAGCGGTAATAACTGATACAACAGATACATCAGCAGTGCAAAAATAAAAAGCTGAAACGCCAATGCACACAGACTGCGTTTCAGCTTGAAGCAACGATTATCCATGAACGTAAAATTTAAGCTTCTTGATAAAATCTTTCAGTTCAGGACGCGGCGGCTCAGACACTTCCATAAACCAGTCCAGCAAATCCGGGTCTTCCTGCTCAACCAGCTCTGCAAACATCTGTTTTTCGAAAGGCTCAGCATTCAGGTAATGGTTTTTTACGTAGGGATCAAAATATACATCCAGTTCTTTTAGACCACGACGCGCACGATAAATCACTTTGCGCTCTTCTAAGCTGATGTCATCAGTCATCGAATTTCCCCAACTCGTTATAAACCCGAATAGTTTACCTGAAGCGCTGGCTGAATTTCGAGGGATTTCATAGAAATGACCAAAAGCATCAGCAGATTTAAATCATTTGAACATTCCGCTCATTGCTGCTGATCTTGGCATGGCCTAAGTTAAACCAAACAGATCAAAATAAGGAATAACAAGATGCAATCTGCAGCCATTCGCCCACTTGCTCCGATGCTGCCGCGCCAACTCTTTACTACCGAACATGAGGCTTTTCGCGAGACGGTACGTAAATTTTATGAGAAAGAAGTCATTCCACATACCGAGCGTTATGAAAGTCAGCAGCATGTAGATCGAGAGCTGTGGAATAAAGCCGGTGAGCTTGGATTGCTCTGCGCTACCATGCCTGAGGAATATGGCGGCTCTGGCGTAGACCGGCTGTATAGCATGATTTTGATTGAGGAACAGGCCTATGCCGGAGATTCAGCGACTGGGTTTTCGCTACATTCGGATATCGTCGCCAATTATCTGCTGAATTTTGGCAATGATCGCCAAAAACAATATTGGCTACCCAAAATGGCGTCTGGAGAGGTCGTCACCGCGATCGCCATGACCGAACCGGGAACTGGCTCTGACCTACAAGCAGTACGTACCTCTGCTGTATTGGATGGCGATGACTATGTGATTAATGGTTCCAAGATATTTATTACCAATGGCTATCTCTGTGATATGGCGATTGTGGTTTGTAAAACCGGCAATAATGATAAAGGTTCAGCCAATCTGTCACTGATTATGGTAGAAGCCGATCGAGCCGGATTTAGCAAAGGTAAACCGCTGAATAAAATCGGCATGAAAGGCCAGGATACTTGCGAGCTGTTTTTTGACAATGTTCGGGTACCCAAAGAAAACCTGCTCGGTCTGGAAGGCATGGGCTTTATGATGCTAATGAAAGAACTGGCCTGGGAGCGCCTGATTGTGGCGATTATCTGTCAGGCAGGCGCTGAAGCCGCTTTCGCGCATACGGTGAAATATACCAAAGAGCGTCAGGCATTTGGCAAGAGCATCAGCCATTTTCAGAATACCCGTTTTAAACTGGCAGAACTACGTACCGAGATCGATGTCTGCCGTACTTATCTGGATCGCTGTATGCAGCTGCAACTCAAGCACGAACTAGGCGTAGATGCCGCTGCTGCGGCCAAGTACAAGATTTCAGAAATGTATAGCAAGGTCGTAGATGAATGCCTGCAATTGCATGGAGGCTATGGTTATATGCTGGAATATCCGATTGCCCGTGCCTATATCGACAACCGCGCCAACCGGATTTATGCCGGTACCAATGAAATCATGAAGGAACTCATCGCACGTTCGCTTTAAACTAAATAAAGAAAAAAAAGAGTCGCTAGGGACTCTTTTTTTCTTTATTCAAAAATCTAAGCTTAAGAAACCAGACGCGGTTTATGCTTTAAAGCATTGCTGTTTTTTTTAAATTTTAGCACAGCATCTTCAAACGAAGCCTGCTTGAGTTCCTTGCGATCTGCCAGATAATTGTTGCTAACTTTCCAAGGTGCATGTTTACCCTGCTTTGGCATGACGTCCGCAGCACGGGCGATATAACCGGAACTGAGACTTCCCATGACGGTATCCTGAAGTAATTCACTCTGATCTCCCTGAGCAATCACTTCCGTATAGCCTTGCTGATCCATATAGTTCAATAGACGGCAAATATACTCAGCGGCGATGTCGACTTTAAGCGTCCAAGAGGCATTAATATAGCCAATAATCAGCGCCATATTCGGTACATCACTGACCATGATTCCTCTATACAACATATGCTGTGAGGTATCGACAGGCTGGCCATCCATCGTCGCCTGAATCCCACCGAGAATTTGGATATTCAGACCGGTGGCAGAGACAATAATATCAGCCTCCAGATGTTGACCTGATTTCAGCTGAATTCCTGTTTCGGTAAAGGTTTCTATCTGATCCGTTGCAACCGATGCCTGCCCTTCACGTAAAATTCTAAATAAATCCCCATCCGGCACCACACAGAGACGTTGATCCCAAGGTTCATAATTCGGGGTAAAGTGCTTCATATCCACTTTACCTTTCAGCTGGAGTTGCACCGATTTAAGCAAAAGCGACTTTAATAATTTTGGCTGTTTCTGTGCCAAAGCATAAATCCCGCGCTGCATGCCGATATTACGCGCACGCGTCAGCTTATAAGCGACCTCCTCAGGCAGATATTTACGCATTTTTGAATATATAAAATCGACAGAAGGCACAGAGGCAATATAAGTCGGTGAACGCTGCAACATGGTCACATGACCTGCTCCACCTTTAGCCATGGCAGGCACCAAGGTAATCGCGGTCGCACCACTGCCAATGATGACCACTTTTTTGCCTTTATAGTTTAAATTTTCCGGCCAATGTTGCGGATGAATAAATTCACCTTTGAATGCCTCCTGATTTGGAAACTCTGGCTGAAAACCTTGGTCATAGTTGTAATAACCGGTACAGCCCAGTACGAAGTTGGCGATCCAGATCTGCTTCTTGCCTTGTGCGTCCTCAATCTCTACCGACCATTTGCAGGTCGCAGAATCATAATCAGCACTTAAGACACGATGCTGAAAATGGATTTTCGGCTGAAGCTTGAATTCCTCCACCACTTCAGTCAGATAATTTTTGATGGATGCGCCATCGGCAAGCACGCTTTCTTTTTTCCAAGGCTTAAAATTAAAGCCAAAAGTCGACATATCCGAATCGGAACGAATTCCCGGATATTTGAACAGATCCCAAGTTCCGCCAATACTTTCACGACGTTCGATGATGTCAAAAGAGCGTTGTGGACAATGTTTAGAAAGATGCGCTGCCAGACCAATCCCCGAGATCCCCGCACCCACAATTAAAATATCTACCTGCTTTTCCATCTTGTTTTTTTACCTAAGCGATGCTATCTGTTTTTATTAAATCACAAAACTGACAATACACAATGTCAAGTTTATTAAAAAGACGTTATTTTTTTATCTTTTGAGGCCAGATCCAGTCATACGAGATTAAAAGTCAGACTAAATTAAAATATACAGACAATAAAAAAGGCCGGTTTATTCAACCGACCTTTTCGAACAACTTGCGTTATTCTTCACGAAATTAGTTAACTTCGCGATCTACTAGCTCAACGTAAGCCATCGGTGCAGCATCACCTGCACGGAAGCCCGCTTTAAGAACACGTAGATAACCGCCGTTACGCTCTTTGTAACGAGGGCCAAGAACGGTAAATAATTTACCAACAGTTGCTGCTGAACGAGTACGAGCAAACGCCAAACGACGGTTTGCTACTGTATCGTTTTTAGCTAAAGTGATTAAAGGCTCAGCTACACGACGTAACTCTTTTGCTTTAGGCACAGTTGTTTTGATCAACTCGTGCTCGAACAAAGAGTTAGCCATGTTTTGGAACATCGCTTTACGATGACTGCTTGTACGGCCTAATTTCACACCACTATTACGATGACGCATGGTGATAGTCCTACTTAATTAACGGCTACGATAGGCGAAACGATCGTCCATACGGAGACTAGCCGGTGGCCAGTTCTCTAAACGCATGCCGAGTTGTAAGCCTTTAGAAGCCAGAACATCTTTGATCTCAGTAAGCGATTTTTTACCCAAGTTAGGAGTTTTAAGCAACTCAACTTCAGTACGCTGTACAAGATCACCAATGTAGTAAATGTTTTCTGCTTTCAAACAGTTAGCAGAACGAACAGTTAGCTCTAGATCATCTACTGGGCGAAGCAAGATTGGGTCAACTTCTTCACGAGGCTCTTGAGCAACAGGTGCTTGATCTTTCTGAAGGTCAACGAAGATCGCAATTTGTTGCTGCAAAATAGTTGCAGCTTTGCGGATCGCTTCTTCAGGATCTACAGTACCATTGGTTTCAAGATCAATGATCAGTTTATCAAGGTCAGTACGTTGTTCTACACGCGCGTTTTCCACGGTGTATGAAACACGTTTGATTGGGCTGTAAGAAGCATCTAACTGCAAGCGACCCACTGGGCGAGTTTCGCCTTCTGGGAAGCGTGAATCAGAAGTCTCGTAGCCACGACCTTGAGCCACTTTCAGACGCATTTTCAATGAGCCTGAGGCACTTAAAGTACCGATCAAATGTTCAGGGTTAACCACTTCAACATTATGAGGTAAACGAAGGTCAGCCGCAGTTACGTCGCCTGCACCTTGTTTCTCTAATGTCAAATATGCTTCATTTTGATCGAACAGCTTAATCGACAATCCTTTTAGGTTCAGCAAGAGCTCGACGATGTCCTGCTGCAAGCCTTCCAAAGTACTGTACTCGTGCTCGACCCCTTCAATCTCAACTTCTACCACAGCTGCGCCAGGTAGAGAAGAAAGAAGGATGCGACGTAAAGCATTACCAAGAGTATGACCAAAGCCACGCTCTAATGGTTCTAGAATAACTTTTGCCGAGGTCCCGCTTGCCGCTTCGACCTTGATCGCTTGCGGAGTTAGAAACTCATTTGCAGTACGCGTCATATTGCTTCCTCAAGGATTATTTAGAATACAATTCTACAATCAAGCTTTCGTTGATTTCAGCAGGTAAATCAGAACGATCCGGTGCAGCTTTGAACGTACCTTCTAATTTAGAATGGTCAATTTCCATCCAAGAAGGCATACCACGTTGAGTAGCTAATTCAATTGCGTTTTTGATACGTAATTGTTGCTTAGCGCCTTCGTGAACTGCGATCACATCACCCGCTTTAACTTGGATAGACGCAATGTTAACACGACGGCCATTCAAAGTGATGCTACGGTGAGATACTAACTGACGAGCTTCTGCACGAGTAGAACCGAAACCCATACGATAAACAACGTTATCAAGACGGCTTTCAAGTAGCTTCAACAGGTTTTCACCAGTTGCGCCTTTAACACGAGCAGCTTCTTTATAGTAGTTACTAAATTGACGCTCTAAAACACCGTACATGCGACGTACTTTTTGTTTTTCACGTAATTGTAGTGAGTACTCAGATTGTTTACCACCACGAGCCCCGCCGTGTTGGCCAGGAACTTTCGCATGTTTTTTTGTCTTAACATCAAACGGTTTAACGCCTGATTTAAGTTGCAGGTCTGTCCCTTCGCGACGAGAGAGTTTGCATTTTGGACCAATATAACGAGCCATGAATGTTTCTCCTTACACGCGACGTTTTTTAGGTGGACGGCAACCGTTGTGCGGGATTGGCGTCACATCGGTAATGCTGTGACTTTTATAACCCACTGCACCTAAAGCACGAACCGCAGATTCACGACCAGGACCAGGACCTTTTACAAGGACGTCCAAGTTTTTCAAACCGTAGTCTAAAGCAGCTTTACCAGCAACTTCAGCAGCTACCTGAGCAGCGAACGGAGATGATTTACGTGATCCACGGAAGCCTTGTCCACCTGAAGTGGCCCAAGCCAGAGCATTACCTTGACGATCGGTAATAGTCACAATGGTGTTATTAAAAGAAGCGTGAATGTGTGCGACACCTACAGAGACGGTACGAGTGACCTTCTTGCGTGCGCGAGTATCTTTAGCCATCTTTTAGCTTCCAGAAATCTTATTTCTTAATAGGTTTGCGCGGACCTTTACGGGTACGAGCGTTAGTTTTGGTGCGTTGACCGCGGACAGGCAAGCTGCGACGATGACGAAGACCGCGGTAGCAGCCTAAATCCATTAAACGTTTAATGTTCATGGAAATTTCGCGACGTAAATCACCTTCGGTCGGAACCTTAGCAACTTCTGCACGAATCGCATCAAGCTGAGCGTCATCTAATTCACGGATCTTAGTAGTTGGAGCAATACCAGCAGCAGCTAAGATAGCTTTTGAAGTATGGCGACCAATACCAAAGATATACGTTAGAGAGATAACAGCGTGCTTGTTATCCGGAATGTTTACACCGGCAATACGAGCCATTCAATTTTCTCCAAAAAGGCAGTAGATAATCAACCGCCCCACAAAAATCTTGAGGGGCGGATAATAACCTAATTCGCCTACAGAAATCAACAGGTCTTAATCAGATTAACCTTGACGCTGCTTATGACGAGGTTCTGCGCTACAAATTACGCGGATAACCCCATTACGACGGATAACTTTACAGCTACCACAAATTTTCTTAACAGAAGCTTGTACTTTCATGATGAAACCTCAAGTGCGCTTATCCCTTAGGATGAGCAGTCGTTTTTCTCATTAACGTTTGATTATCGTATTGGTGCGAAGTAAGGTGTGATTGCAGCTGAGCCATAAAGTCCATCACTACTACCACAACAATCAGCAAAGAGGTACCACCCAAATAGAATGGAATACCAAATGAACTTTGCAATACCATCGGCATCAAACAAATGACTGCGATGTAAATCGCGCCAATAAACGTCAAACGATTGAGAATATGATCTAAGTAACGAGCAGTTTGCTCACCTGGACGTATACCAGGCACGTAAGCTCCGCTGCGTTTCAAGTTCTCTGACACTTCTTTAGGACTAAATACCAGTGCTGTATAGAAGTAACAGAAAAAGATAATTAACGCACCAAAGAGCACCAAATACAACGGCTGACCAGGCGACAACACCAATGCTATATCTTGCAGGCTACGCTTAATAAATCCAGCATTTGGATCTGCACTACCCACCCACTGACCTAAGCTCGCAGGGAACAAAAGCAATGAGCTGGCAAAAATTGCCGGAATCACACCCGCCATATTAATTTTTAATGGCAAATGTGTCTGCTGTGCAGTAAATACACGACGACCTTGTTGTTTTTGAGCATAGTTTACCGGAATACGACGCTGCGCTTTCTCGATAAACACGATCGCTGCCAAAACACCCAGAGACAACAAACCAAAAATTACCAAGCCAATCAGGCTGGTCTGGCCATTATCTACAGATGAGAAAGATTGCATAATTAGATTAGGCAATCCGGCAACAATACCCGCGAAGATGATCATGGAAATACCATTCCCCACCCCACGCTCGGTAATCTGTTCACCCAACCACATCAAGAACATGGTCCCCGCAACCAGTGAGGTTACTGCAGGAACATAAAAAGCCAAACCAGTATTCAGGGTAATCCCCTGACTGATCAGGCCTGCACACATACCTATCGCCTGTACCAGCGCTAAGAATAATGTACCTTGTCGTGTATATTGATTAATTTTACGTTTGCCTTGCTCGCCTTCTTTCTTTAAAGCTTCCAGCGAAGGAACCACAGTTGACATCAACTGCACAATAATCGATGCAGAGATGTATGGCATGATCCCGAGAGCAAGAATAGACATTCGTTCTAATGCACCACCAGAGAACATGTTGAACAAACCAAGGATGGTACCTTGGTTTGCATTAAACAAGTTTTCTAACGCAGCATTATTGATGCCTGGTACTGGAATATGCGCTCCTAGTCGAAACACCAACAACGCACCAATGAGAAACATCATTCGACGAATAATTTCACGGTATTTCACATGAAATGGTTGGCCTTTCATCATGTTGACATGACCTGAAGAACTAGGAGTCATAGACACTGGGGATTACTCCTCGACTTTGCCGCCAGCAGCTTCAACAGCAGCTTTAGCGCCTTTAGTCAATGCAACACCTTGAATAGTGAATGCACGAGTAATTTCACCAGAAAGTACGATACGAGCACGAGTCATGTCTTTACGTACAACGTTCGCAGCTTTTAAAGTTTCAAGAGACACGATGTCGCCTTCAACTTTAGCAAGCTCAGATAAACGTACTTCAGCAGTTTTCAAAGCCAATTGGCTAGTGAAGCCGAATTTAGGCAAACGACGATAAAGTGCTGTTTGACCGCCTTCGAAACCTGGACGAGTACCACCGCTCTTACGTGAGTTTTGACCTTTGACACCACGGCCACCGGTCTTACCAACGCCAGAACCGATACCACGGCCTAAACGAAGGTTGTCACGTTTAGCACCTTCTGCAGGTGCAATTGTATTTAAACGCAGAGTCATGGCTTATTCCTCTACACTAACCATATAGTAGACTTGGTTGATCATACCACGGTTAGAAGGTGTGTCTAACACTTCTACAGTATGACCAATACGACGCAGACCTAAACCTTGCAGGCTAAGCTTGTGATTTTTCAAGCGGTGCGATGCAGATTTAGTCTGGGTAACTTTAATCGTTTTCATGATTGATTACCCTTGAATTTGTTCTACTGAAAGACCACGTTTCGCAGCAACCTTTTCAGGAGTAGTCATATCACGCAAACCATTGAAAGTTGCGTTTACTACGTTAGCAGCGTTAGTAGAACCACGGCATTTAGTCAACACGTTACGTACGCCTACAGCTTCTAGAACTGCACGCATAGCGCCACCAGCAATTACACCTGTACCTTCAGAGGCAGGCTGCATGAATACGCGACTAGCGCCGTGACGTGCATGAATTGGGTGCTGTAACGTACCATCAACAAGGTCAACAGTAATCATATTGCGACGAGCAGCTTCAAGTGCTTTAGAGATAGCAGCTGGAACTTCACGTGCTTTACCACGACCAAAACCTACGCGACCATTACCATCACCCACAACAGTTAATGCTGTGAAAGAGAAGATACGACCACCCTTAACAACTTTGGCTACACGATCAACGGCAACCAGCTTTTCAACAAGACCTTCGTTTTGTTCAACTTTAGCCATGATTAGAACTCCAAGCCGTTTTCACGAGAATCATAAGCCAAGGCTTTGATACGACCATGATATTTAAAACCAGAACGGTCAAATGCAACTTTAGTAACACCAGCTGCTTTAGCGCGTTCTGCGATTAAAGCACCTACTTTTTGAGCTGCTTCAACGTTACCAGTTGTACCCGCACGTAGAGTAGCGTCTAAAGTAGAAGCTTGCGCTAATACTTTGCCACCATCTGCAGAGATAACTTGAGCATAGATGTGACGCGGAGTGCGGTTTACACACAAACGAGTCGCACCCAATGCACGGATGTGCAAGCGTGTGCTTTTCGCACGACGCAAACGGGCTTGTTTCTTTTCGTTCATAAGAACCTCGCGCCTTATTTCTTCTTAGCTTCTTTACGAAGTACAACTTCGTCAGAATAACGAACACCTTTGCCTTTATACGGCTCTGGTGGACGGTAACCACGGATATCTGCAGCAACCTGACCTAAAGCTGCTTTATCAGCAGATTTAAGTACGATTTCAGTTGCAGTTGGAGTTTCAGCAGTTACACCTGCAGGAAGTGCATAATCGATCGGGTGAGAGAAACCAAGGTTAAGATGAACAACGTCACCTTTAACCGCAGCTTTATAACCAACACCGATAAGCTGTAACTTACGTTCGAAACCTTCGCTAACACCTTTTACAAGGTTGTTTAGCACAGCGCGAGCAGTACCAGCTTGCATCCAAGCGTCTTTCGACTCTTGTACTGGAGCAATAGCCAGAATACCGTCTTCCTGTTTAAGCTCGACCAGCGCATGCAGGTTGAAAGACAATGTACCTTTAGTGCCTTTCACTTCGACCTGCCGGCCGTTCTGAGTAACTGTTACACCGTTAGGTACAGTTACTGGGGCTTTAGCCACACGAGACATGAGGAATCACCTATTAAGAAACAAAAGCAATAACTTCACCACCAACGCCTGCAGCACGTGCAGCGCGATCAGTAATTTTTCCTTTGATTGTAGAAACAATTGCA
>NZ_JBIUAT010000002.1:225711-232202 GCF_044547685.1 Acinetobacter sp. NPDC052428 | reverse complement strand
AACGCTAGGAAGTGCATCTTTACCGCGATACTGACGTAGACCTGGACGGCTTACGCGCTTCACAGTTTCGATAACTGGTTTGCCTTCGAAATACTTTAAAGTCAAAGTAAGAGTTGGTTTGCCTTCAGCATCCGCAACTTCTACGTTTGAAATATAACCTTCTTGTTGAAGTAAGTTAGCAATTGCTACCTTCAACTTAGAATTAGGCATAGAAACAGTTTGTTTCTTCGCCATTTGTGCGTTACGAACACGTGTTAGCATGTCGGCAACGGTATCTTGCATACTCATCTATAGTGCTCCTTACCAGCTTGCCTTAACAACGCCAGGTACATCACCTTGCATTACTGTTTCACGTAATTTGTTACGGCTTAAACCGAACTTACGGAAGTAACCATGAGGACGACCAGTTAAACCACAACGGTTACGTAGACGTACTGGAGATGCATTACGTGGTAATGCCTGTAATTTCATCATCGCTTCGAAACGTTCTTCGTCTGATGCATTTACGTTGGCAATCGTAGCTTTTAATTCAGCACGTTTTGCAGCGTATTTCGCAACAGTAGCTTCGCGTTTCGCTTCGCGATTAATCATACCTTTCTTAGCCATATCGACCTCTTATTTGAACGGGAAGCCGAATGCACGCATTAGCGCACGGCCTTCGTCATCGGTGCGAGCAGTCGTAGTAATGGTAATATCCATACCACGAATACGATCAATCTTGTCAAAATCGATTTCAGGGAACATGATCTGTTCCTTAAGACCCATTGAGTAGTTACCACGACCGTCAAATGATTTCGCTGAGAAACCACGGAAGTCACGGATACGAGGGATCGCAATCGAGATCAAACGGTCTAAGAATTCGTACATACGTTCGCCGCGTAAAGTAACTTTACAACCGATCGGCCAACCATCACGGATTTTGAAACCAGCGATTGATTTGCGAGCTAACGTAAGTACTGGTTTTTGACCAGCAATAGCTTGCATATCTGAAAGAGCACCATCAAGGAGTTTTTTGTCAGCAGCAGCTGCGCCAACACCCATGTTGATCGTGATTTTAGTGATGCGAGGAATCTCCATCACATTCTTAACGCCTAAAGTCTCTAGTAACTGAGCTTTAAGTTCGTCATTGTAACGTGTTTTAAGTCTGGCCATGGCCTATATCAACCTATTACTTCGCTACCGCCACTGATTCACCATTTGATTTGAATACGCGAGTTTTCACGCCATCAATCACTTGGTAACCAACACGGTCAGCCTTTTGGGTTGTAGCATTAAAAACTGCCACGTTTGAAATATGAAGCGAAGCTTCCTGAGTTACAACGCTACCTTCAGCGCCTGTAGCACGGTTCGGCTTTTGGTGCTTCTTCACCAAGTTAAGGCCTTCAACCTTAACACGGTCATTAGAAACAGACAGAACAGTACCCTGTTTGCCTTTTTCTTTACCTGCGATCACAATTACTTGATCGCCTTTTTTAATCTTAGCCATGATCGCCTCTTATAGAACTTCAGGAGCCAATGAAATAATTTTCATGAACTGTTCAGTACGAAGTTCACGAGTCACTGGTCCGAAAATACGAGTTGCAATCGGCGCTTTGTTGTTGTTCAAAATAACAGCAGCATTATCGTCGAAACGAATCACTGAACCGTCTGCACGACGGATACCGAATTTTGTACGAACCACAACTGCATTCATCACGTCACCTTTTTTAACACGTGCGCGTGGAATTGCTTCTTTTACAGTAACTTTAATAATGTCGCCAACAGAAGCATAACGACGATGCGAGCCACCAAGTACTTTAATACATTGTACGCGGCGTGCACCACTGTTGTCTGCTACGTCGAGCATAGTTTCGGTCTGAATCATTGCCCTACTCCAAAACCGAGCAACACCGGTCGAAATTTCGAAAGGCTCAAAGAGTACTCGAAATTGACCGATGATGCAACAAGAACGTTAATTACTCAGCAGCTGCTTCAACAACTTCAACTAGAGTCCAAGACTTAGTTTTAGAAATTGGGCGGCTTTCTTTAATGGTTACAACATCACCAGCTTTCGCTGTGTTGTTCTCATCATGAGCATGTAATTTTGTTGAACGGCGGATTAATTTGCCATACAACGGGTGTTGAACTTGGCGTTCAATAAGCACAACGATAGATTTATCCATCTTGTCGCTTACAACTTTGCCAGTTAACGTGCGGACTGTTTTATCACTCATTGTCCGTTCCCCTGTTTTTCGGTAAGGAGGGTCTTAATACGAGCAATAGTCTGACGAGTAAGTGCAACTTCATGCGATTTACCCAATTGACCAGTTGCTTTCGCCATACGAAGACGGAATTGGTTAAGCTGTTGCTCATCAAGCAAAGCTGTCAACTCTTCTACCGACTTTTCACGTAGATCTTTAGTTTTCATTACATTACCGTCCGAGTCACGATAGCGGTTTTAAACGGAAGCTTAGCTGCTGCAAGCGTAAACGCTTCGCGAGCCAGTTCTTCGTTAACACCATCAATTTCGTACAAGACTTTACCTGGTTTGATTTGGCAAACCCAATATTCCACAGAACCTTTACCTTTACCCATACGCACTTCAAGAGGCTTAGAAGTAATCGGCTTGTCCGGGAATACACGGATAAAGATCTTACCACCACGCTTAATACGACGGCTAATTGTACGACGCGCTGCTTCAATTTGACGCGCAGTCATTTGACCACGTTCAACTGATTTAAGTGCAATAGTACCGAAAGATACTGTGCTACCGCGGTGTGCTAGACCAGTGTTACGGCCTTTCTGCACTTTACGGAATTTAGTACGCTTAGGTTGCAACATGGATTATTCTCCTTTTTCAGCAGAACGATCATTGCGACGACCACGACGCTCTTGACCTTCACCACGACCACGACCGCGTTTAGCTGGACGTTCTTCTGCTGGAGCTGGGTTCATGACTTGTTTCATGCCGCCCAAGATCTCACCACGGAAGATCCAAACTTTAACACCGATCGTACCGTAAGTAGTCTCAGCACGCATAGTCGCATAGTCGATATCTGCACGAAGCGTATGTAGAGGTACACGACCTTCACGATACCACTCAGTACGAGCAATCTCAGCACCACCTAAACGGCCTGAAACTTCTACTTTGATACCTTTAGCACCAGCACGCATGGTGTTTTGTACCGCACGCTTCATAGCACGACGGAACATTACACGTTTTTCCAATTGAGAAGCGATAGCTTCAGCAACTAGACGCGCGTCTAAGTCTGGACGATCAATTTCATTGATACTTACTTGCGCAGGAACACCCATGATAGATGTCAATTCGCGTTGTAGTTTCTCAATATCTTCGCCTTTTTTACCGATCACGATACCAGGACGAGCAGTGCTAATAGTTACTTTAGCAGCGCCTGTAGGGCGTTCGATAAGAATATTGCTGATCATCGCGTTTTTAAGTTTTTTGATCAAAAACTCACGAACTTGAAGATCTTTAAGCAAGTATTCAGCGTATTGTTTCGGATTCGCATACCAGTTAGCGTTATGACGTTTCACAACACCTAGGCGGATACCGATTGGATGAACCTACTGACCCATATCAAACCCCTACCTTAACGGTGATGTGACAAGTACGCTTAGTAATACGATCTGCACGGCCTTTAGCACGTGGCATAATACGTTTCAGGCTCATGCCTTCATCAACGTAGATCGTAGAAACTTTAAGGTCGTCTACATCTAAACTGTTATTGTGTTCAGCATTTGCAATCGCAGATTCCAACGCTTTCTTAACTAGAACTGCAGCTTTTTTGTTGCTGAAGTTAAGGATGTTAAGAGCGTGCGCAACAGATTTGCCGCGGATAAGATCTGCAACCAAACGAGCTTTTTGTGCCGAGATAGCGGCACCGCGTAATTTAGCAGTTACTTCCATCATAGCACCCATTAACGTTTAGATTTCTTGTCAACACCGTGACCGCGATAGGTACGAGTTGGTGCAAATTCACCAAGCTTGTGACCAACCATGTGCTCAGAAACGATCACAGGAACGTGGTTACGGCCATTGTGTACAGAAATTGTTAAACCAACAAAATCCGGGAGGATCATCGAACGACGCGACCAAGTTTTGATCGGCTTACGGTTATTAGCCGCGATAGCCGCTTCAACCTTAGCGAACAAGTGCGCATCGACGAATGGGCCTTTTTTCAGAGAACGAGGCATTGTCAGATTCCTTTACTTGTTACTTAACGCGACGGTCGCGAATAATCATCTTAGTCGTACGCTTATTGGTACGTGTCTTGTACCCTTTAGCTTTTTGACCCCATGGGCTTACAGGTTGAATACCTTTGTTACGCCCTTCACCACCACCATGTGGATGGTCAACTGGGTTCATCGCCATACCACGAACGGTAGGACGAACACCACGCCAGCGTGATGCACCAGCTTTACCTAGTGAACGAAGGTTGCTTTCTGAGTTAGATACTTCACCTAACACAGCACGGCATTCAACGTGAATTTTACGCATCTCGCCTGAACGTAGACGAACGATAGCGTAAGAACCGTCACGACCCAACAGCTGAACTGAAGTACCAGCTGAACGAGCTAACTGCGCGCCTTTACCGATTTTAAGTTCGATGTTGTGAAGAGTAGAACCGATAGGCATGTTGCGAAGCGGCAAGCAGTTACCTGGACGAATTGGAGCATCGTTACCAGACTGTACTTTATCGCCAGCGCGAAGGCCTTTAGGAGCGATGATATAACGACGCTCACCGTCAGCATACAATACAAGTGCAATGTGTGCAGTACGGTTAGGATCGTATTCGATACGCTCTACAGTTGCAGGAATACCATCTTTGTTACGTTTAAAGTCAACTAGACGGTAGTGCTGCTTGTGACCGCCACCAACGTGACGAGTCGTGATGTGACCGTTGTTATTACGGCCGCCAGTACGTTTTTTAGCTTCAACCAACGGAGAGTATGGTGCGCCTTTGTGAAGGTGATCGTGAACCACTTTCTCTACAAAGCGACGTCCTGGAGACGTTGGCTTACATTTTTGAATAGGCATAATTCTCGTCCTTATTCCGCTGTGCTTTCAGCGGTATCGCCCAAGTCAGCCATTTCAACATCTTGGCCAGCTTTCAGGGTGACGTATGCTTTTTTAACATCAGAACGACGTCCTAATGTTTTACCAAAGCGTTTAGACTTACCTTTAGTGATAGTCGTGTTAACTTTAACAACTTCCACACCAAAGAGTTGTTCCACTGCTTTTTTGATTTCAAGCTTGTTTGCATTTAATGCAACTTTAAACACTTGAACACCAGCAGTTTCACCTAAAACTTGTGCTTTTTCTGAGAATACAGGTCCTTGCAGGACTTGATAGATACGTTCGTTGTTCATCCGAGTTCTACCTCAATTTTCTTAGCAGCAGCTACAGACATAACAACTTTGTCGAACGCAATCAAGCTAACCGGATCGATTGCAGCAGCATCAACCACATCAACGTGTGGAATGTTGCGCGCAGCAAGATACAGGTTCTCATCAACAGCATCAGTAACGATCAATGCGCGAGTCGCATTCAAGTCGTTAAGTTTTGCAAGCAATTCTTTAGTTTTTGGAGCTGCAACAGCAAACTCTTCAACTAAAACTAAGCGATCTTGACGAACAAGTTCAGCTAGGATGCATTGCATAGCACCGCGGTACATTTTACGGTTTACTTTTTGAGACCAGTCTTGTGGACGAGCAGCAAAAGTTTTACCACCGCCAACCCAGATTGGGCTACGAATAGAACCAGCACGAGCGCGGCCAGTACCTTTTTGACGGAATGGCTTGCGACCACCGCCAGAAACGTCTGCACGTGATTTCTGAGCTTTTGAACCTTGACGGCCACCAGCTAAATAAGCTGTAACCACTTGGTGAACAAGAGCTTCATTAAATTCACGACCGAACGCAACTTCTGATAATTCAACAGCAGAGCCGGAAACAGTATTTAAATTCACGTTATTTCCCCTCAGGCCTTGATCGTAGGACGAACGATTACGTCGCCACCAGTAGCACCAGGAACCGCGCCTTTAACAACTAGAACTGAACGTTCTGTGTCGATAGCAACGATTTCAAGACCCTGTGTAGTTACGCGTTCAGCACCCAAATGGCCAGCCATTTTTTTGCCTTTGAATACGCGACCAGGAGTCTGGTTTTGACCAGTAGAACCTAAAACACGGTGAGAAACTGAGTTACCGTGAGTTGCATCTTGCGTACGGAAGTTCCAACGCTTAACACCACCCTGGAAACCTTTACCTTTAGATTGACCAGTTACGTCAACAACTTGACCAACTTGGAACAATTCAACGGTAAGCGTACCACCAACTTCACGACCTTCAAGATCAGCTTCTGTAGCACGGAATTCTTGAACTAGACGACCAGCTGCAACACCCGCTTTCGCGAAGTGGCCTTTCTGAGCGTTAGTTACGCGAGATTCGCGACGTTCACCAGTAGTGATTTGAATCGCTTGATAACCATCA